>JAGQSE010000062.1:0-655 GCA_020439725.1 Acidobacteriota bacterium | reverse complement strand
CGCCCAGGCGTCGAGGCTGAACGGGCCCGCCGGCTCTCCCGAGTCCGCCGCCGGGTCGAAGTCGCTCAGGTTACTGAGCAGGAAGCGGAGCGTGTTCCGCACCTTGCGATAGGACTCGCCGGACACCTCGAAGAACTCGAGGTCGACCTTGATGTCGTTCTCGAAGGCCAGCGAGCTCACCCACCAGCGGCAGACGTCGGCGCCGAAGTCGCGGAGCAGGGCGTCGACCTCGAGGGCGTTGCCGAGCGACTTGCTCATCTTCTTGCCCTCCTTGTCGACCATGAAGCCGTGGGTCAGGACGCTCTTGAAGGGCGGCTGCCCGGTGGCGCCGAGGGCGGGCAGGAGCGAGGTCTGGAACCAGCCGCGGTGCTGGTCCGAGCCTTCGAGATAGAGATCCACCGGATAGCCGAGACCGCGCTGGCGCATCACGGCATTCCACGACGAGCCCGACTCGAACCAGACGTCGAGGATGTCGTCGACCTTCTCCCACTCCTCGGGGTCGTATTCGTTGCCGAGGAAACGGGCCGCCGCGCCCTCCTGGAACCAGGCGTCGGCACCCTCCTCGACGAAGGTGTCGAAGATGCGCGCGTTGACCGCGGGGTCGATCAGCACCTCGCCGTCGGCCTTGCGCACGAAGACGGCGATCGGCACGCCC
>JAGQSE010000061.1 GCA_020439725.1 Acidobacteriota bacterium | reverse complement strand
GATCATGATGAATGTGGGCAATCCGCAGCTGGCTTTCGATTTCGCGCAGTTGCCCAATGCCGGTGTGGGGCTGGCCCGCCTGGAGTTCATCATCAACAATCACATCGGCATTCATCCCCTGGCGATCCTCGAGTATCCGAACGTGGATGGCGAACTCAAGAAGGCCGTCGAGAGCATTGCCCGCGGGCATGCATCACCGCGGGCGTTCTATGTCGACCGCCTGGCCGAGGGGGTCGCTACGATCGCCGCCGCCTTCTACCCGCGGCCGGTGATCGTCCGCCTGTCGGACTTCAAGACCAACGAGTACGCCAACCTGATCGGCGGCGCTCCCTACGAGCCGACCGAAGAGAACCCGATGATCGGCTACCGAGGAGCCTCGCGCTACTACGACGAGCGTTACCGCGCGGCCTTTGCCCTCGAGTGCCGAGCCCTGCGCAAGGTGCGCGACGAGTTCGGCCTGGTCAACGTCCAGATCATGGTCCCCTTCTGCCGTACCCCCGAAGAGGGCCGCCGCGTTCAGGCGGAGATGGCAGAGCACGGCCTGGTCCGCGGCCAAGACGGCCTCGAGATCTTCGTGATGTGCGAGATCCCGTCGAACGTCGTCCTCGCCGATCGCTTTTCGAAGATCTTCGACGGCTTCTCGATCGGCTCCAACGACCTCACGCAGCTCACCCTCGGTGTCGACCGCGACTCCGAGCTCGTGGCGCACCTTTTCGACGAGCGCGACGAGGCGGTCAAGCGCATGGTCGCCGACGCCATCCGCACCGCCAAGGCCGCCGGCCGCAAGATCGGCATCTGTGGCCAGGCCCCCAGCGACTACCCCGACTTCGCCCGCTTCCTCGTCAGGCAGGGCATCGACAGCATCTCACTCAATCCCGACTCGGTCCTGGCCACCACCCTCGAGATCCTGGCCGTGGAGAAGGAGCTCGGGAGGTGAGGGTCGGAACAGAGGGCTCGGCTCAGAAGCGAACGACAAAATCTCTTTCGAAATGCCAGATGGAGGAACCGCTTGTCGTCTCTAGGAGGTGATGGATCGCCGATCGGGGTCGCTGACGCCCCGAGGCGGTCCCTCGACCCACCCGGCCGCCGGCTGCGGTACCGCAGATTCGCTGTGGTACGCTGCCGACGGCCCGACATGGAGGCTAAGCCGATGAAGCCCCTCAGGATCCACCCGCCTCAGTTCGAGATGTCGGACTTGCTCCTCGAAGGCGAGGCTGCCCAAGCGCTCGCACCGCCTACCGGTGATCTCGGCAACACCACCCTTCCCGAAGGACCCTCGGCCTACGAGCTCGAGGAGATCCTCGACGACATCGCTCGGCTTTGCAGCGACCTGCCCTCGCTCCCCGATCACGCCCTCACCCGGGCCTCGATCTACGATCCCACCGCCTGACGCGGTGCCATGGCCGTTCTTGTCGACACCAGCGTGCTGGTGCGTCTAGCCGACCCCGCGGACAGCCGGAACGGAGTGGCTCGCCGATTCGTTCGGCAGCTGCAAGAGGGGGGCTCGAGGCCTTTGGTCGCGGTCCAGAACCTGATCGAGCTATGGACGGTCATGACTCGCCCCCGAAGCCGCAATGGGCTCGGGCTCGATCCGGATCGCGCCCAGGTGATCCTGCGACGGTTCGAACTCGCCTTTCCTCGTCTTCCCGAAACTCCTGCGGTCTACTCCCGGTGGCGCGACCTGGTGGTGCGCTTCGGGGTCTCGGGGGTTCGCTCGCATGACGCTCGCCTGGTCGCCCTGATGCTCGATCTTGGCATTCGGCGCACGCTGACCTTTGACGGCGAGGACTTCAGGCGCTTCGAAAGCGCAGGCATCGAGGTCATCTGTCCCAGCTGAGCGTGTGGCAGAAACGGAGCCAAGGCCTCCAATCCAGGCCGATCCGCCGCCCAACGGTGCTAGCCTGAACGCTCCGGCCGGCAGCAACGACCGGCGGGAAGGATGGATCTCCGATGCCGACGCCCAGCGCACTCTTCGCCCTGATCCTGTTCGGAGTCATCGGCTCAGCGGCGTTCCTCTACGGCAAGAAGAACGGCAAGGTGGTGCCGATGGTGGTGGGTGGGGTGCTGGTGGTGTACCCGTACTTCGTGTCGGCGACCTGGCTGCTCTACGGGCTGGGCTTCGTCCTCACCGGCGCGCTCTTCGTGCTCCGCGAATAGGCGCCTCAGCTCTTTCGCGGACGGATGATGGACTTCTCGGTGACCACTGCGGTCATGGCCACATCGTGGGGCTCGACGGGGAGTCGGTCGACGAGCTGACAGTGGTAGGCGAGACCGATGGCCGCAAAGGTGCGGCCGGCCAGGAAGCGGTCGAAGTAGCCGCGGCCGTAGCCCAGCCGGAAGCCCCGTCGGTCGTAGCCGATGCCCAGCACCAGCGCCACGTCGATGCCGTCGTCGACCGCTTCCGGCGCCAATTCCGGTGCACCGCGGAGCGGCTGCTGCAGCCCGAAGGAGAGCGTCCTGAGCTCGCAGGGATAGGGATGGACGTGGATCATTCCGTCGCCGGGATCGACCCGCGGCACCAGCACCTGGCGCTCCGAGTCGATGAGCCGATCGACCAGCGACCAGGTGTCGACCTCGTCTCCGAAGGAAAGACACGCGAAGACGCTGCGGGCCGCCACCACCTCGGGTAGCTCTAGGGCGCGCTCGACCACCTCCGCACCGAGCCAACGCCGGCGATCCGGTCCCAGCTTCGCCACTCGCTCGCGCAGTTCGAGGCGTAACCGCGCCTTGGCCGCCCTGGTCTCGTCCCCCATACCCTCTCTCCAGTGTCCGCGAAATCAGCAACCGGTGGTGGAATCCGACGGCTCGCCGGCAGCCCTACCGGCAGGAAGGCGGCGGCGGTCCTCGACCCGCCACGGCGGATGGCGCCGGGCGTCTCCGGCCCAGAACAGGCACAGCTCATGGCCGTCGGGATCGCGCAGCCGCGCTTCGCGCCACAACCAA
Source organism: Acidobacteriota bacterium (assembly GCA_020439725.1). Taxonomy (GTDB): domain Bacteria; phylum Acidobacteriota; class Thermoanaerobaculia; order Multivoradales; family JAHZIX01; genus JAGQSE01. The sequence goes on along the minus strand of JAGQSE010000061.1, from coordinate 3,388 downwards.
CGTTGATCCTCCGGATCGCTCTCGAAGCGGATCCCTACCGCCTTGAGCTCTTCGACCCGCGAGTCGAGGTCGGCACACTCGAAATAGATCGTCAGCCCCTCGGCCGGCTGCGCGTCGGGGAGGTGGTGCAACGAGAGGGTCGAGCCGCCGTCGGGGCATTCGAGCCGCGCATACCGCGGCACCGAGTCGACGATCAGCCGGAGCCCAAGGGTGCGGTAGAACTCGACGGAGCGTTCCAGGTCCGCCGCAGGCAGGGTCAGCTGGTTGAGATCCATCGTGCCGGAAGTCCTCGTGAACGTCCCGGCTAGAGGCTAGCCCAAAGTCACCGCCGACGGGAACCCATGGCCGTTGATTGGGGTGGCCGGCGGAGCCGGGGCGTCACGTAGAGCCCGTCGCGTGGGGCGCTCCCTCGGCCGTTTCGGCGCCCTCGGCCGGAATCCCCTCGTCGGGCTCCCAGGGAAAGTCGAGGAAGTACCTCTCCGTGGCGACCAAGGGAGACGGATCCTGCGCCTCGGGGTCGAACTCCCAAGGCACCTCGTCGAGCAACCCGCCGGCGGAGGTCTGCGGCAGCCCGGCCCTGGCCTTGCGCTCCACCGGTCGGTCAGCCACGACCTTCCTCCCCGGAGCGCAGCGCCATCAGCAGGTGAGCGTCGGAGGAGCCTTCGACCGGATCGAGGAGCCGGTCGATACGCCGCTCGGTACCGACCACGAATCGGCAAGGCATCTCCGGCCGCCGGCTGCACGAGATCTCGCGCGCCACCAAGTTGCGACCTGACAGATGCGAGAGGAACCCGGCGTGAACCCCGGCGAGGAGGTCACAACGCGGACCGTCGACCTCGCCGAAGATCACCGGGTACGGGCTGTTCCGATGCTCGACCACCAGGAGCCCGCGCCGGCGAAACTCGAGCCGCACCTCAAAGCTCCCCAAACCCAGGGTCCCGAGCGATCCCGAGAGACTCTCGAGAGCGACCTGGAGCTCGACCTCGCGGAGGGTCTGGAGATACCGCTTCTGCACGAAACCCTCGACCCGCAGGGCGTGGTGAAGTCCCCAGTGAAGCCCGAGCCGATGGAGCTCCACCCTTCGGTCCTCGGGCTTGGCGTCAGCGAAAATACCGTCGAGGGCATGCCAGAAATCCGCATTGGTGATCACCACCCGTTGACCGGCGGCGTTCTCCATCGAGCCGCGGGCGGGATCCGCCTTGAGCTCCGCCGACTGCGACAGGTCGAGGTCCCGGACGCGGTTGACGGTCATGATGATCTCGCGGCCCAGGGGCGAGCGGACGAACCCGATGCGCACCCGCTGCGTGCCGTGGCGGAAGGTGAATTCGAAGTCGAAGGAGAGGCTGGGCTCGCCGTCCTCGGCCTCGACGAAGCTTCGGAAGCGCCCCTCGAATTCTTGGACCTGGGTGCAGGGTGCCACCTCGCGGAAGAAGTTCTTGCCCAGAACCTCCTGCGGGTCACGGCGTGCCAGGTCGGCCTCGTAGCGGTTGTACTTGCGAATCGTTCCGTCGGGGGCCAGGGCCACGTAGCCAAACGGCAGGGAGTCGATCTCCGCCGCGGTCAGTTTCAAGAGCTCTTCGTTCACGTCTCCTCCTCACCCTCGCGCTGGAGCCCCAACGCACGGTAGAAACCCAGATCGCGCAGCTCCTCCTGGATCACCTCCGTCAGAGCCGCGAGCCGCACCAGCTCGAAGCGGCCGGGCATCGCCCGCTCCATCCGTTCGAAGAAGGTCCGAAGCCACGCGCCGATGGCGATGACCAGGGGCTCCGGATCCTCCTCGCCGTGGTACCCGGGAGCCACCACCACCCGACCGTGCTCACCCACCAGGAAGCTCTCGAGGACCGGGTGCTCCCGGGCCACCTCGCGCCGGACCTCCTCGAAGCGCCGCTCGAGCAACGCGTCGAAGAGGTGCGCCGAAGCGTAGGAAGCCGCGACGTTGAGAAGTGTCAACCCGCGATGGACGGCGAGCAACGAACGTGGCGGCTGCGGCGGCGGATCCTCGAGGGCGGCGTGGGGCGGCGGTTCGAGATAGCGCGCCAGCTCGTCCTTGCGGCGCATCGCCTCGAGCAGCAGGAAGGTGGTGCTTTCGGTGATCCGCTCCGGCACGTCGACGGGCGCCAGGTCGGCCTCGAAGGAGCCGTCCTCCCACAACGCGAGGACGTAGATGGCGGTGGCACCGGTCCAGCCGTCGTCGGTGGTCGCATCGAGGATGCGGCCGCTCTTGAGCCACACGGTGCCGGTCCGGCCGCGGCTCCGCACCGAGATGGTGCCGCTCTTGCGATGGGCCTCGAAGGTCTGGATGAGGTCGATGAGCGGCATCTGGGCGAGGGAGCCCGAGAGCAGCCGGTGATCGCGCGCGTCGTCGAGGGCGAGGCGGGTGACCAGCACGACCTCCTCGTCGTCGAACGGCGGCAGGACGAAGCGGGTCACGCCCTCGCGCAGAGCGGCTCGGCGCTCGTCGGCGTCGTCGCTCGCCAGCAGCACGACCGGAATGTCCTTGGCCAGCGGGTGCCGGCGGAGCTGCGCGGCGACGGAGTCCCCGCCGGGACCGCCACCGGGCGTGGCCGCGAGCTGCGTCAACAACACGTCCGGCAGCACCGGCAGGGAAGCCAGGCGCTCGCGGAGCTGAGGCCCGGGGCGCTCGAACAGCACCCGCAGCCCCGCATCGCGCAGGGCTTCTCCGAGCCTGATCTGGACCTTGGGTTCCTCGTGGACCACGAGGACCAGCTTTCCGTTCATGGTCTCTCCCCGGCTGGGAAAAGTACCCGAACGGCGCCCCGGGACACAGAGATGTCCAGGGCTGAGGGGCTACATCGCGAGCCGCCTAGACGCCGTGGGCGGTGGCGGCCCGGGCGCCGGCCTCCGGCACCACCGGCCAGCGCTTGGTCTCCAACCAGTTGAGCCAGCGGTGCATCCCCTCGCCGGTCTGGGCCGAAACGACCAGGACCTCCGGATCGGGCATCACCCGCGCCAGGTTGTCGATGATCGTCTCGAGGTCGACCCCGGGAAGGTGCTCGAGGAGATCGACCTTGGAGAGGATGACGAGGTCCGCCTTGCGGAACATCACGGGGTACTTGAGCGGCTTGTCCTCGCCCTCGGTGACCGAGAGGATCGCCACCTTGTGCGCCTCGCCGAGGTCGAAGGCGGCCGGGCAGACCAGGTTGCCGACGTTCTCGATCAGCAGCAGGCTGTCCTCGGCGAGTTCCATGCGCGGCAGCGCGCGCGCGACCATGTCGGCGTCGAGATGGCAGCCCTTGCCGGTGTTGATCTGCAGCGCCGGCACGCCGGTGGCGCGGATGCGCTCGGCGTCGAACTCGGTCTGCTGGTCGCCCTCGATCACCGCCGCGGGCACGCGCCCGCCGAGCAGCTGCAGGGTGCGCACCAGCAG
>JAGQSE010000060.1 GCA_020439725.1 Acidobacteriota bacterium | reverse complement strand
CGGCCTTCGCGGAGGGGGACATGGACCAGGTGGAGCAGGTCGCCCACGCGCTCAAGGGTAGCTCGGCGACCCTCGGCGCCATGCGCTTGTCGGCGGCCTGCCGCAAGGTGGAGGAGACCGCACGCATGGATCCCCTGGCGGTCATGCCCGAGGATCTCGAGGCGGTGCAGCGCACCTACGCCGAAGCCGCCACCGAGCTCGGACAGCTGGTCGCCAGCTGAGCACGGTCGCTGCCTCCACCGGGGCGCCGGGCTGGTAGAGTCCGGCCATGGGAACGACGACCGGTGGTGAACGGACCGGACAAGCCACGGACTCCTTTGTCGCCTTGACCCCCGAGCGGGTACTCGAGGCTGTCGAGGCCGCGGGGCTCCGCTGCAACGCGGTTTGCTACCCCCTCAACTCCTTCGAGAACCGCGTCTACGAGGTCGAGCTGGTCGATCGGTCACGGATCATCGCCAAGTTCTACCGGCCCGGCCGGTGGACCGAGCCGCAGATTCTCGAGGAACATCGCTTCATCACCGAGCTGGTCCAGGCGGAGATCCCCGCCTGCCCGGTGCGGACCTTCCCCGACGGCAGCACGCTCAAGCGCCAGGAGGGAATCTTCTACAGCCTGGCGGAGCGGCGCGGCGGCCGGGCGCCCGACGAGCTCACCGACGAGCTGGCGGAGCGGCTGGGGATGTTGGTGGGTCGGATGCACGCGGTGGCCGCCGCCGAGGACGCGCCGCACCGGCTGTCCCTCGACGCGGACACCTACGTCCGCGGCAGCCTCGAGTGGCTCGAGGCCCATCGGGTGCTGCCCGCCGCCTTCGAGAGCCGCTACCGCCGCGCCGCCGAAGGGATCGCGGAGGTGGCGGACCGGCTGATGGCCGGGGTCGAGCGCCAGCGTCTCCACGGCGACCTGCACCTGGGGAACCTGTTGCTCCGCGACGGGCGGTTCAACGTGCTCGATTTCGACGACATGGTCACCGGGCCGGCGGTGCAGGACCTGTGGCTGGCGCTCCCCGGTCGCGACGCCGACACCCGGCGCCAGCGCGAGCTCTTCCTCGAGGGGTACGAGCGCTTCCGGCTCTTCGATCGCAGCACCTTGCCGCTCATCGAGCCCCTCCGCGGTCTGCGTTTGGTGCACTTCGCCACCTGGCTCGCCCGCCGCTGGCATGACCCGATCTTTCCGGCTACCTGGCCCCACTTCGGCACCGAGGACTACTGGCGCCAGGAGACCGAAGCCCTCGAAGAGGTCCTCGACCTCATCGATCGCGCCAACGCCCCCGCGGGCCGAGTCCTCCCCGACGAGCCCGAGCTCACCAACAAGGACTTCTTCTGGGATTGGGAAGACTGACGGGGACCTCTCCGGTCACCGTCGGATCGGTCCCGGCTCCGCCCCTGCCGCAGCCGTCCCTGCCGCCGGCTTCAGCACCCCCAGCACATAGCGCTCCTCGGAGAGATAGCGCTCGGCGGCCTCGCGGAGGTCTTCGGGTTTGACCGCGTGCACCTGGTTCTCGTAGTCGAGGACGTCGCGCGGATCGAGGTCGTAGCGGTAGTAGAAGCGCAGCGCCTGGAGCCAGAAGGCGTTCTGTTCGAGGTTGGTCTGGCGATCCCGCAGATCCGCCGCCTGGACTTTGGCCACGGTGTCGGCCGAGGGGGCTTCGCGCTCGAGCCGGTGGAGCTCGTCCCACAACGCCGCGAGGGCCTGGTCGAGCATCTCCGGGGCACATTCGAAGCCGATCTCGACCCGGTAGGTTTCACGCGGCTGGTTGGCGATCCCGGCGCTCACCGAGACACCGTAGGTCAGCCCCTGCTCCTCGCGTAGCGACTCGCGCAAGCGCACGCGGAGCACGTCGGCGAGCTGGCTGATGCGCCGCCGTTCGGTCTCGTTCCACTTTGCCGGTCCATGGAAGAGGAGGTGCACCCGGGTGGTCGGTGCCAGTCCCTGTTCGACGGTGAAGGTCAGCGGCTCCTGCGGTAGCTCGACCCCCACGTCCCGCCAGCTCTCGACGCGTCCCGACGCCGGCAAGGCGCCGAGGTAGGTCTCGACCAGCGGCTCGAGGCGCTCGAGATCGAGGTTCCCGACCAGGACGAAGGTGAAGTCGCCGGCGTCGGCGAAACGGTCGCGGTAAAAGTCGTAGGCCGTGTCCAGGTCTATGGCGTCGAGATCCTCAGGGGTGAGCGGCCGGCGTCGCGGGTGGTCGCCGGTGAGCCGGCGGAGCCATTCCTCCTCGAAGGCCCAACCCGGGTCGGAAAGCCGGCGCTCGAGGCTCGGCCGGAGCCGCTCGACGAGGGCCGCCAGGGCCTCCGGGTCCTTGCGCGGCGCCGTGAAGCGGAGGTAGAGGAGCTGGAAGAGGGTCTCGAGATCCTTGGGCGAGGCGCTCCCCCGCACGCCCTCCTCGAGCTCGGAGATGTAGGCGCCGGCTCCGGCGACGGTGCCCGCCAGCACCTTGCTCAAGGCGTCGCGGTCGAAGTCGGCGACACCTCCGAGCTCGACCAGGTCGGCGGCGAGACGGTCCGAGGGGTAGTCCTCGTCGCTCGCCAGTGAGTCGCCCCCCGGGCTGAACCCCGCCAGCAGCACCTCGTCGTTCTTGAAGTCGGTGGGTTTGACCACTACCCGGACGCCGTTGTCGAGGCGCCACTCCGTCACCCCGATCTCCGGTACCTCGGTGGTCTCGACAACCCGACCGGGTCGAGGGCTGGTGGCGAGAAGCGGCCGGTCCGGGGTCTCGTCCACCCAGGGCTCGAGCCGTGTCTTCTGGACCCGGTCGAAGACCGCGAGCAACGCTGTGTCGGCCGGCAGGGTCGAGGCATCCTGCTCGGGGCTGCTGACCAGGATCACCGGCGCATCTCGCCCGGGGTCGTCCGCCGTCAGCGGCACCCGAGGCAAGGCCGTCTGCGCTTCCCGGGCGGTGATCCCGGGGAGAAAGCTCCGCAGCAGGTCGAGCTTGATCGCGATGCCCGGGCTCGGCTCGCCGGTCAGGAAGTGGTCGACGTAGTCGCCGACCAGGCTCGAGGACGTCCGGCGGTCTCGCTCTTCGTAGGCCTGCTCGTAAAGCCGGAGGACGTCCTGCCGTGTCCGGTCGAGCTCGCCGTCGGTGAAGCCGTGGCGCGCGGCGCGCTCGATCTCTTGCAGCAAGGCTTCGAGGCCGCTGGCGGCCTCGCCTTCGCGGACACCGACCAACTGGACGTCGGCGGCGCGTTCGCGCACCAGGCCGACGGTGCTCGAGCGCCCCCAGAGGAACGGCGCCGCCGGGCGGCGGGCGACTTCGGAAAGCCGTTGGCCCATCATGCTGTGGGCGAGGACCTGGACGATGCTCCGGCGAAAGTCCGCGGCGGTGGCTTCGGGCTCGGGTGGATGGAGGCTGTAGACCGCCACCTGGGTCGAGGTGAGCTCGGGATCGGTGGAGGTCGAGACGGCGGGCTCCGAACGTGGTGGGATCGTCACCGTGGGGCGGGGGGGCCCGTCCGCCGCACCCCAGAGGCCGTCGAAGCCATCGCGGATCCGCTCGACGACGGCTTCGGGCGCGAAATCACCGACCACCACAACAGCCATGAGCTCTGGGCGATACCAGCGTCGGTAGAAGGCTCTGAGCCCCTCCGCGGTGGCGGCCTCGATCGACTCCGGATCGCCGATGGGCAGCCGCTCGGCGTAGCGCGAGCCAGCGAAGATCACCGGTAGCTGGCGATCACGCAGCCGTGAGCCGGCACCCTGCCCCGAGCGCCATTCCTCGAGCACGACATCCCGCTCGTGGGCCACCTCGTCGGCATCGAAGACCACGGCGTGGGACCAGTCTTCAAGGACTTCGAGGGCTTGATCGAGGGCATCGGGTGTGTCGGTGGGCACCGTGAGTCCGTAGACGGTCTCGTCGAAGGTCGTGGCAGCGTTGAGATCAGCCCCGAAGCGCATGCCCAGCGACTCGACGAAGCTCACCAGCTCGTCGTGGGGAAAGCGCTCGGTGCCGTTGAAGGCCATGTGCTCGACCAGATGGGCGAAACCGCGCTCGTCGTCCTCTTCGAGCACCGAACCGACGTCGACCACCAGGCGGAGCTCGGCGCGGGCCTCGGGGCGCTGGTTCGAGCGGACGTAGTAGCTCAGCCCGTTGGCCAGCCGGCCGTGGAGGATCTCGGGTTCGAGCTCGGGGAGCGGTTGCTCCGTGGGGCTCGCCGGGGCCTCGGTGGTCGCCGGGGTCGCCGGTTCGACGGGTGCCGGGGGAAGGCTCGCGGGCGGCTCGAGGGCCGGGGCACAACCCAGAGCCCAGGCCAGAACCAGGGCCTGCACCAGGACGAGGCCGCGGGTCGGAAGCCGCCCCGTCGGAGGCGACCCGGGGCCAGAGCCCTTTCTGCTTGGCGAGACCGGTTGGGAGGGATCGAGGGGCGGGAGAGGCGGTCGTCGGATGTCGCTCATGCTGGCGGGCGAGTATGACAGATGGGTCGGAGCGAGCCCGGGACCAGCGCACGATATGCTCCGCGGCGCAAAGGAGGCCTTCTATGCGCGAGATACAAGGTGCGAGGCGTCGCCGCGGGAGGACGCTGCTGGTAGTGGGTATGGTCCTCCTGGGCCTGTTTCCAGCTGTGGTCTTCGGTCAGGGGAGTGCCACGGCCGTGGCGGAGACGAGCCCGCCGCCGGAGCCGCCCCTCGAAGTCTCGACGATCTTTCTCGTCCGTCATGCCGAGAAGGCGACCGAGCCGAAGGAAGATCCACCGCTGACGGCGGTTGGCCGCTGCCGCGCCGAAGCGCTGGCGGAGCTTCTGGCCGATGCCGGAATCCACCGCCTCTTCTCGACCGAGACCCGCCGCACCCTCGAGACCGTCAGACCCCTCGCGGTCCGCCTGCACCAGGAGGTCGAGACGCGTCCCCCGGCAGATCTCGATGGTCTGGTACGGGCGCTCACCCGTGTCCCTGGAGAGGTCGAGCTGGTCGTCGGCCACAGCAACACGCTGGGGCCGATGATCGAGCAACTTGGAGCGCCCCCGATCGCGCCCATCGCCGACGGCGAGTACGGTGGCATCTACGTCGTCACCCGCGTGACCCGCGGCGCGGAGCTCCTCGACGCGCGGGTCACCCAGCTCGTCCAGCCGGCTCCCTACGTGCTCGACGACGGCAGCTGCGCGCCCTGAGCCGCCGGCGACGCCAACCATCCAGAGCCCTCGGTACAAGTGGCTGGCACCTTGTGCGGCCTCGTCCCGGTACAAGTGGCTGGCACCTTGTGCGGGGGATCGCTCGAGGCGCAGGTGGCTGGCACCTGACGTGGTTCAATCGGGTGGTTTGTACAAGTGGCTGGCACCTTGTGAGGAGACTCGACTGGGTGGCGTGTACAAGTGGTGTGTACAAGTGGCTGGCACCTTGTG
>JAGQSE010000059.1 GCA_020439725.1 Acidobacteriota bacterium | reverse complement strand
TGGGCGATGCCGCAGCCGTACTTGGTGCCGGTCAGGCCCAACTCGTCCCGCAACACCCACAGCAAGGGGGTCTCCGGGTCGACGTCCACCCGATGGCGGGTGCCGTTGACCATCAGGTCGTAGCGCATCGTCTCCTCCTCAGGGTTCCCATACGGATCGGGCTGCTCAGGTGCTTCCGTCGTTGCTTCAATCTAGCATAGCGGGAGCGAGGTCGGCGCTGCCTGGGTCGGCGCCTACGCCGTGGCCCGCTCCTGCTCGACCGGCTGGACGTTCTCCATCTCGACGGAGACGAGCTTGGAGACGCCGCGCTCCTCCATGGTGACGCCGTAGAGGGTGGAGGCGACTTCCATGGTGAGCTTGTTGTGGGTGATGACGAGGAATTGGGTGTCCTTGGCCATCAGCTGCAGGGTCTCGACGAAGCGCACAGTGTTGGCGTCGTCCAAGGGGGCGTCCACCTCGTCCAGGATGCAGAAGGGCGAGGGCTTGGTGCGGAAGAGGGCGAAGAGCAGGGCGATGGCGGTCAGGGCCTTTTCGCCGCCGGACATGAGCTGGATGTTCTGCAGGCGCTTGCCGGGAGGCCGGGCGACGATCTCGATGCCGCTCTCGAGGACGTCCTCCTCGTCCATCAACCGCATCTCGGCCTCGCCGCCGCGGAACAGCCGCTGAAAGACCTCGCCGAAGGTGACGTTGACCTCTTCGAAGGTAGCCAGGAAACGCTCGCTCGAGGTCGCGTTGATCTCACGGATGGTCTGGCGCAGGCGGGTCACCGAGTCGGCGACGTCGGCGCGCTGGGTGACCAGAAAACCGTGACGCTCCTCCTGCTCCTCGAACTCCTCCATGGCCAGGACGTTGACCGGGCCGAGGCGATCGAGGGTCGCCTTGGTGGTGGCGAGCTCGGCTTCGAGGGCGGCGAGGTTGCCCGGTAGCTCCTCCGGTGCCGGCGGCAGCTCGCTCTCGAAGTGCTCCTCGAAGCCGGCGCGCAGGTGCTCGGCGTCCTGGCCGAGGGACGCCTGGCGGACGCGCTGTTCCTCGATGGCGCCTCGGACCTCGTCGCGGCGGCGGCGGCAGGCGGCGATGCGCTCCTCGAGGGTGCGCAGATCGGTGCGCAGGTCGTCGAGCTTCTCCTGTTCGAGGATCACCTGATCGTCGGCGTCCTGTTGCTCCTGGAGGGCCCGGGCCAGCTCGGCGTCCGCCTCGGTGCGAGCTGTCTCGAGCTCGCTCCTGCGGCGCTCGAGACGAGTGCCCTCGTCGCGCCACAACGTCGCCTGGCGTTCGCCCTCCTCGATCTCCCGCTGGAGCCGGCGGCCCTCGCTCTCGAGGGCCTCGAGCCTCTCCTCGAGCACCTCGAGACGTCCCGCGCGCCCGGCGCTTTGAGTGCGCAATCCCTCGCGCTCTCCCTTGGCGCGCTCTACGTCCGCCTGGGCGCGTTCGAGGTCTTCGGCGAGGGCGGTCTCGCGGCCCGTGGCCTGCTCGAGGGAAGCTTCGATGCCGCGCTGGCGCTCGGCCAGGCCGGCGACGCGGGTGTCGGCGCCGTCGAGCTCCTCGCGCACCTTCTCCCGCTGGTCGGCGAGGCGCTTGCGCCGTCCCTCGACGTCCTGGCGCCGGGCGCGGCTCACCGCCAGGTCCTGGCGCAGTTGCGAGCCGGCGCCCTCGAGCCGGTTCTTCTCGCGCGCGTGCTCGGCGCGCTGGCGGACCAGCTCTTCGATACGCCGGGCCGCCGCCGTGCAGGATTCTTCGAGCCGAGGCAGCGCCTCCGCCAGGTCCGCCAGCTCGCGTTCGCGGGCCAGCACGCCGGGGATCTCCCGATCCCCCTCGACGTGGAGCAGACCGCCCTCGGCCCAGATGCCTTCACGGCTGACGAAGACCACGCCGGCGTGGCTCCGGGCGAGGCGCTCGGCGTCGTCGGCGCTCTCGACCAGATAGCCCGGGGGCAGCGCCCGGGACAGCTCCCGGGGCAGCCCGAGGGCCTGGGCCAGCGACAGCACCACCGCCGGGTCGTCGCCGGGGCCGGCGGCTTCCGCGGGGTCCGCGGGGGGCAGCTCGGCGGCGGTCCAGGGGCGGAGCAGGGTGGCGCCGGCGGAGCGGACGCGGCCGTGGAGATGAAGTGCCAGGCTGGTGGCGGCCTCCTCGGGATCGAGGATCACCGCGTCGGTGAGCTCGCCGAGAAAGAAGTCGAGGCAGCGCTCCCAGCCCGCGACGGCCTCGAGCCGGCTCGCCAGATAGTCGGGCTCGGGGTAGCCGGAGGCGGCGAGGGCTTCCTCGAGGCTCGACCGGCGCTCGGCGTGGGCGCGCTCGAGCTGCTCCAGAATGTCTCGCCGCTGCTCGGCGCGGGTCCGCTCGTCCTCGAGGCGGCGCAGCTCGGAGGTCGCCTTGCCCTCTTCCTGGAGGGTGGTCTCGAGGGCCGCCGAGACCGTCGCCAGCTGCTCGGCATTGGCGGCCAGCGAGGTCTCGAGCTCGGCCACCTTGTCGGCGGCGACGGCCAGCGCCTCGTCCATCTGGGTGATCTCGCCGTCGACCTGGTCGATCTCCTGCTTCAGGTGATGACGGCGGGTGTTGGCCCGCTCCTGCTCGATCTGGCCTTGGTGCTTGCGGTTCCTCAGCCCCGAGACCTCGCTACCGGCGCGCAGCAGATCCGAGCGCACCGAAGCCACCCGGGCTTCCGCCTGGCGCAGCTCCTTTTCAGCGCCGGCGATGTGGGCGCGGTCTTCCTCGACCGCCGCCGCGGCGTCGTCGCGCTCGCGGCGCAGCTCGGCGGTGCGTTCCTCGACCTCGGCGAGCCGCTTCTTGTGCTCCTCACCCTCGGCGTCGCGCCGGCGCGCCAGCTCGATGCCCGCGGCGACGCGCTCGCCGATCTCCTGGAGCGTCTGGCGCGAGGACTTGAGGAACTCCTGGCGCCCTTCGATGAGCGCCGCGAGCTCCGAGCGGCGCTGGTGGCAGGCGCCGAGGACCTCCGACTGGCGCTCCAAGGCCTCGCGACCGGCGGCCAGCGAGGCTTCGTCGCGGCTCAGGGCGGCGGCCAGCTCGGCGTCGACGGCGGTGGTCTCCTCGAGGTGCTTCTTGACCTCTTCGAGACGCGCGTGGAGCACCGCCCAACGGCCGGTGAGGACCTGGCGCAGCAGGTCGCGGTAGAGCACTTCCTGCTCCTTGTAGCGCTTGGCGGCGCCGGCCTGGCGCTTGAGCGAACGCAGCGCTCTCTCGACCTCGGCGATGACGTCGTCGAGGCGCAGGAGGTTGGCCATGGCCTCCTCGAGCTTGACCTCCGCGACGCGCTTGCGCGCCTTGTAGCGGGTGATACCCGCGGCCTCCTCGAGGAGCCTGCGGCGCTCCTGGGGCTTGCTCGACAGGATCATGCCGATCTTGCCCTGCTCGATCACCGAATAGGCCCGGATCCCGAGACCGGTGTCCATGAGCAGGTCCTTGATCTCCTTGAGCCGCACCGTCCGTCCGTTGAGCCGGTACTGGCTCTCGCCGCTCCTGAGCACGCGGCGACCGATGACGATCTCGCCGTTCTCCGAGCGTGGAAAATCCTGGTCGGTGCGCAGGGTGAGGATCGCCTCGGCCATGCCCAGAGGGCGGCGACTGTCGGAACCGTTGAAGATCACGTCTTCCATCCGGCCGCCGCGAAGGGTCTTGGCGCTCTGCTCGCCGAGCACCCACGACATGCCGTCGGACAGGTTGCTCTTGCCACAGCCGTTGGGCCCGACGATGGCCGTGATACCGCCGTGGAAATCCACCGAGACGGGGTCCACGAAGCTCTTGAATCCAGACAGTTCCAGGCGTTCCAGCTTGAGCATGATCCTCGCTTTCGGGTCGGCGGCGCAGGATAGCAAAGCGTCGAAGTGACCACAAGGACTTGTGGGGCACAAGGACTCATAGTACCAGATGTCGTAGCTGAGGCCGGCGTGGCCCGGGGCCTACCGACGGGCTCCGGCGTCGTTTCGTGCTATGCTGTCAACGCATTTTTATCCACAGGGATCCCACAGCAGACGGCCGGATGGTGGAGGAGACCATGAGCTGGATCTACCCGAGGCGAGTACCCGGATCGGTGGCGGCGAAGGCCGCTGCGCTTGGCTTGTTGGCGACGTCGGTGGCGTGGACCGGGGCACTCCGGGCGGAGGTCTGCGCCGTCGATCCGGTGCCGGCGGCGACGCTTCTGTTGCCCTACTTCGAGGTCGACCTCGATGCCGTCGATGGTCTGACCACCCTGTTCTCGGTGGGCAACGCGGCGCCCGAGCCGACGCTCGCCAAGGTCACCCTGTGGACCGACCTGGCGCTCCCCACAATCTCCTTCGACCTCTATCTCACCGGCTTCGACGTCGAGACCCTCAATCTGCGCGACGTCTTCGCCTACGGTCGGGTGCCGGGAAATCCGCCGGTGCCCTCGGGTCCGCTCTCGCTGACCAACACGGACTTCGACGGTTGCTCCTTCGAAGGGCCCATCGACCTCGTCGGCTCGGTCCTGCATGAGCTCCAGGACGCCCACGCGGGGCGATCGAGCCTGTTCTTCGGCAACCAGTGCGGCGCCACTCCCTATGTCGACGGTCACGCCCGGGGCTTCGTCACCGTCGACGTCGTCGAGCGGTGCGAGCCCTTGCTCCCGAGCCAGGACGGCTATTTTGGTGCCGAGGGCATCGTCGGCTACGACAACGTCCTGTGGGGAGACTTCTTCTACGTCGATCCGTCGGAGAACTACGCCCAGGGCGACGCGTTGGTCCGTCTCGAGGCCTCTCAGGAGCGTTTCGGTCCCGGGGCCAAGACCTTCTACGGTTTTCTGCTCGGTGACAGCGGCCTGGACTATCGCGAGCCGCTGCCGCCCTGGTGGAGCACCCGCTACCTGGTGGGAGGCTCGTTTACCGGCGGCACCGACCTGGTCGTCTGGCGGGCCCCCGGAGGGCCCATGAGCTCGTTTGACTGCGGCGGCACCTTCGGCTTCCCCCTGCCGCTGCCACCAACCTCGGAGCTCTGGGCCTTCGACGAGGAAGAGAACGTCGAGCTGCTCTATCCGATCCCCGGCATCATCGACCCACCGCCGCCACCCATCGAGACCGAGGCGTTTCCCTTCGCCGCCGGCCGCCGCTCGGTCGACGGGCTGTTGTTCAGCCCGTCCTACAACTTCGGTTGGTTGGCCATCGACATGCGGTCACGCTTCGACTATTCGGAGCCCGATCCGCGGTCCCAGGCGTGGATCGGCTCGACCTTCAGCGCCTCGGGCCGGTACAGCGTCGGCATCGGCGGGACCGCTCTGGGACCCTCCTGCGAGCCCGAGGACGGCTGTGCCCTGGGCCATCCCCAGCCGGTCGGCAAGCTGTGTTTGCGGGGTTCCGCTTCGGGCCTGCCGCCGGGCTCCGAGTCCCTCACCGTCGGCGGCTTCGCCTGGGTCGACGTCTTTCCCGCCGGCTGTTTCTCGAGCTCGTGCACGCAGGTCTACAGCGCCGGCTGCCACCTGAGCGACCGGCAGACCTCGACCTGGCAGGCCAACGCTTCCTTCTGCCTCGCCGAGGACCGGGAGCCGGGGGTTGCCTGTACGGCTGATTGCAGCGGCGGCGGGTGGGCGACCTGCAGCGCCACGAACCTCGAGGCCGGGACCTACACCGTCGTCGCCGGAGAGCTCAGCGTCACCTTCACCGTGCCCTCGACGATCCCTGCCGGGGGTCTGTGCGACGAGCTGTGAGCCGGGGGCTCGGTCAGCGCCGGGAGTGGCGCAGCAGGTCGTAGTAGAAAGCGACCCAGAGGACCAGCGGCAGCGCGAGCTTGAAGGGCAGGTCGAGGAGGTGCTTGCCGAGGCCGAAGAAGTTCTGCGCGAACGTGCCGTAGTGCTCGGCGCTCCACTCGCCGAGCTGCGTGGCGTAGGCGAACTTGACCCAGAAGAAGAAGAGGACGACGTCGAAGCAGACGGTCACCAGCACCGCGAGGCCGAGGTTGCCGAGGCGCTGGCGCCAGGGGACCCCGGGGACGGCGAGGAAGAGCGCGGTGAGCAGCACCAGGTGATAGTGCAGATCGGTGACGCGCACCGAGTAGACGCGGCTTTTGGCGGGGGGAAAGTCGGTGCGCAGGACCGCCGCGTAGTTGGCGTCCTGGGGGTGGCGCTCGAGCTGGGTGACGTTCGGGCTCTCGAAGACGTGGAGCAGGTTCTCGGTGCTCACCATCAGGAAGTGGTTGTAGAAGCCGGTCACCAGCACCCACACGACGGCGGCGGGAATCATCCACAACAGCACGTTGCGGGCGAATTTCGTGACTTGCACGGCGGGCTCCGGCGGTCGCTCAGGAAGCCGCTTCGTTCTTGGGGGCGGCGAAGCGGTCGGCCCAGAAGATGAACAACAACAGACCGAAGAGGATCACCACCGTCTGCCACACCACCGTGTGGGACGTGTCGAAGAACTTGGGGAAGTAGACGCCGGTCAGGAAGAGCGCGACGACGCGCACCAGGTTGATGGCCTGGATGGCCACCAGCCCCGCCACCAGACCCCAGGCCTTGGGCTTCCATGCCGCGGGAAAGGCGAGCAGCGCGGAGGCGAAGATCAGCATCGTCTCGACGCCGTTGCAGCCGTTCCTGATGTTGACCTGGAAGGTCTCGTTCTTGATCACCGTGCCCTGCATCGTCACGCCCTGACCGATGACGTCGAGGATCTTGCCGCTGGTCGTCGCCACCAGCCCGGTGAAGGGCTCGATCCAGTGGTCGTTGACCCAGTTGAGCGAGACGAAGGTGAAGCTGCCTCCGAGTAGCACGAGAAAGAGGAGGAGGAAGGTCAGCTCGCGACGGTAGGCTCGCCAACCGGTGGCTCCGCCCTGCTTGCTCTCGTTCTTGGCGCTCATTCTGCTCTACGGTGAGTTCGGAAGACGGGATCTCCGCGCCGGCAGGCCTCCGAAAGCCCGCCGACAGGGTTCGCACGTGAGGAGGATCTTAGAGGAGGGGGCGGCGGGTGTCCAGCGCGGTCGCGGAGCCGCCGAACGCTCCGCGACCGCGCCTTTGCCGGCGGCGAGGCCGTCAGAAGGTGAGCTCGAAGCCACCGTAGATGCGGCGACCGGGCTCGGGGATGCGGGCGCCGGTGAACGGGTTCCGCGCGTTGAGATGCGTCGTGTACTCCTCGTCGGTGAGGTTTTCGACGCCGCCGCGCACCGTGACGCGCGGGTTGATCTCGACGGCACCGCGGAGATCGAAGGTGGTGTAGCCCTCGGTGGGCAGCTCGAGACGCGCGGTGGCGACGCGGTCCTGGTCGGCGACCCACCGAGCCGCCAGCGAGGTCCACCAGCGGCCGCGCGGCGCCGCCACGCGGATGCCCGCGTCGACGGCCAGCGGCGGCACCCCGAAGGCGGGCTCGTCGAAGGTGCGGTCCTCGCCGTGGGTGTATTCGGCGTTGGTCCACCAGCTGAAACGGCGGCCCACCTCCTGGGAGAGCCGGAACTCCCCACCGTAGTAGATGGCGCCGTCGCCGTTGACATAGCGGTAGGCGAGCGGTGGCGAGAGCGGCAGGCGGCGCGGCAGCGAAGGGTCCGGGAGGACCGTGACGTTGTCGCCCAAGGAGCGGTAGAACAGGTCGAGGGAGACGCTCGTCCGGCCGCTCGAGCCCTGCGCCCCCAGGTCCCACTCGAGGCTCGTCTCCGGGTCCAAGGAGGGGTTGCCGACGAACTCCGCCGAGACCTGGAAGCGGCTCGAAGGGATGCGGTCCGAGTACCGTTCGAGGATGGTCGGCGTGCGCACCGCACGACCGACGCCGGCGTGGAGCAACCAGCCGTCGCCGACGCGTACCGTGGTGCTCACCGCCGCGCTCCAGGTGTCGTCGTCGCGGCTCAGGCCGCCCGGCGGCACGCCGGTGGCGCTGCGGAAGAAGTCCGAGACCTCCCCGGCCTGGCTCTCGGCGTTGTCGAGGCGCAGGGTGCCACCCACCTGCCAGCGGTCGTGGCGCCACACGCCCTGGCCATAGACACCGGCCGAAGTCAGCTCGGCGTCGGGCCAGATCCTGTCCTCGAAGACCAGCTGATCGGTGTCGCGGCGGTAGATGCGGCGGATCGCGTTCTGGCGCGCCCGATAGGCGTCGCCACCCGTTCGCCAGGTCCAGTCGCCGCGATCGAAGACCGCGTAGAGACGGCCGCCGGCGGTGTTCGACTCGGTGGGCAGGTCGACGCGGATGCCAAAGGGCGGAATCCGGCCCGCCATCGGTTGCGCGGTGGGCTTCTCGTCGTTGTTCATCCGGTGGTCCTTGCGGTTGCTGTAGACCTGGGCGAAGACCTCGTCGGCGCCGCGCGAGGGCCGGAAGACGCTGCGCAGCTGGACCGAGCGGGTGCGGAAGTAAGTGGCGTCGAGGATCTGACCGGGGTAGTCGATGTCGTCCTGGGCCTGGTAGCCACCGGAGCCTTCGACGGTCCACGAATCACTCGCCTTGAAGCCCAGCGACCAATGGAGGTCGAGGGATTCGTAGTCGCCGGGAACCCGCGTGCCGTCGCCGCTGTCGTAGTCGTCGCCGGCGCGGTGCTCGCCGAGCAGCTGGCCGTAGACGCGTTCGCCACTGCCGGCGACGCTGGCGAAGGCGTCCTCGCCGCCGCCGTTGTTCCGCCCGTCCGTCGACACCTTGCCGGTCCAGCGGGTTCCCGCCGAAGCGAAGCCGGGTTCGGTCAGCTGGACGTCGATGGCGCTCAAGGCTCCCGACCCCCAACTCAGCGCGTAGGGGCCCTTGACCACCTGCACCTCACTGACGCCGTGAGGGGCCACGTGGCTGAGGCCCGAGTCCATCCGCGCCGGACCCGCCGCCAGAGTGACGGTGCCGTCGACGAAGGCCGCCACCTGGGTCTCCGCCAGCCCGCGGACCACCGGATCGAGGTTGACGGGGCCCCGCCGCACCGCGTCGAGGCCCGGCGCGCTGCGCAGCGCCTGGGCCACGTCTCGGCTCGCACGGTCTGCGAGGTCGGCGGCGTCGAGGCTCGTTTCTTGGGCGAGCTCGGGCAGCGCCGCGCGAACGACGACGCGTCCTTCGACGGGGGCGAGGTCGAGAGTCACGCGGATCTCGCCGGTGTCGGTCTCGAGCCGCCGGGTCGCCTCGAGAAAACCGGTGCGCTCGACGCGAAGCTCGACGCCGGATCCGTTCGAGTCCAACGTGACGCGGCCCGTGGCGTCGGAGGTCGCGGAGGCCACGACGTGGCCATCGGGCTCCCGGACCGATACCCGCGCCCCGGCGACGGGGCGGCCCTGGGCGTCGGCGACCTCGACGACCAGCTCGTGGGCAGAGACTTCGGCGCTCGCGGTGGGCGGTGCACCCAGGGCCGCCGGGGCCACCGCGAGCACGACGGCGGAACTGAGGAAGAAACGACCGGCCACGCGCCAGCGCAGCCGCTTGGAAAACCAGCTCATGAGGAAACTCCCTTCTCGGACACGATCGTCCAGCGAAAGCCGACCGCTGTGATGCGCGCGGGCTTTCAAGCGTGCCGCTCGGCAGGCGGGGCGACCGGGCGGCGGGCTACGACGGAGAGGGGAGAGGGAGGGGTGGTCCGCGGGCGAGGGCAGCCAGGGGCACGATGTCCGAGGCGGCGGCGCGAACGGTCTGCGGCACGCCGTCGCCGGCATCGGGTGCCTCGAGGGAGGTCGCGGGCGCCAGCGACGGTTGAGGTCCCGGGACCTTCTGTCCGAGGTGCTGTGTGGGGCAGCTGTCGCTACAGGCCGACGCCGGCCGCAACCCCCCGTTCGCCGGCGGCGGCTCGGGATGGTGCGCCCCACGGGCGCAGGCCATGAAGCACTGATCGCCGCAACAACAGGCGATCTCGGGCTGCTCGGGCAGCTCGACGGGTGCCGCCAGCAGGGCGAGGGACACCCAGGCGGTGAGCATCAGCTGGAGCAGGCGGTGGGCTACCATGGCTCGAAAGCGGGACGAGAGGTCATCGCGATCGATGCATGCTACTCCAGCGGAACCGGGCCCGCCACATTGACTCTCACCGGCGGCGGCTTTACGATGCCGCGGGTCCACGGGACCCCGTCCAGGAGTCCACCAGCCGTGCAAGCCGAGCTCATTCCGAAGTCCACCCTGCTGGACGCGGCGCAGATGGCCCGCGTCATCCGTCGCATGGCCGGCGAGGTCGTCGAGCGCGACGGCACCAACGACCTGGTGCTGGTGGGCATCCGCACCCGCGGCGTGCCCCTGGCGAAACGCATGGCCGAGGCCATCGAGCAGCTCGAGGGTGTCCAGGTGCCGCTGGGGATCCTCGACATCACCCTCTATCGCGACGATCTCTCGACCATCGCTCCGCAGCCGGTGGTCAAGGAAACCAAGCTCCCCGGTGACATCGAGGGCCGGTTGGTGGTGCTGTGCGACGACGTCCTCTATACGGGGCGAACCGTACGCGCCGCCATCGACGCGCTCCTCGACTACGGCCGGCCGCGGGCGGTGCGCCTCGCGGTGCTCATCGACCGCGGTCACCGCGAGCTGCCGGTACAGGCGGACACCGTAGGCCGCGTGGTGCCCACCAGCCGCCGCGAGGTCGTCGAGGTGCGCTTCCCCGAGACCGACGAGGTCGAGGACGAAGACGTCCGGCTGATGACCCGGAAGGAGGCGTCTTGAGCCCCGAGACGGCGGTGGCCTGGCACCGCAAGGACCTGTTGGGGATCGCCGAGCTCGACCCGGACGAGATCCGGCTGATCCTCGACACTGCCGAGTCCTTCCGCGAGATCGCCGAGCGTCCTATCAAGAAGGTGCCGACCCTGCGCGGCAAGACCGTCATCAACCTCTTCTTCGAGGCCTCGACCCGGACCCGCTCGAGCTTCGAGATCGCCGAGAAGTGGTTGTCGGCGGACTCGATCAACTTCTCGTCGTCGTCCTCCGCCCTGTCGAAGGGTGAGACGCTCATAGACACGGCGCTCAACTTGCAAGCCATGGCGCCGGACCTGGTGGTCGTCCGCCACGAGCACCCGGGCGTCCCCCACATGCTCGCCAAGCGCCTCAAAGCCGGCGTCATCAACGCCGGCGACGGCGCGCACGAGCACCCGACCCAGGCGCTCCTCGACGCCTTCACCATCCGCCGCCGCAAGGGGCGTATCGACGGTCTCAAGGTGGCCATCGTCGGCGACATCGAGCACAGCCGCGTCGTGCGCTCGAATATCCACCTGCTGACCAAGCTCGGTGCCGAGGTGCGCGTCGCCGGCCCGCGGACGATGATGCCCGTCGAGGTCGAAAAGCTCGGCGTGGTGGTCGCTCCGACCCTCGAAGCCGCCCTCGAGGACGTCGACGTGGTGATGATGCTGCGCATCCAGCTCGAACGCCAGAGCCGCCAGCGGCTACCCTCGGTCAAGGAGTATTTTCAGCTCTACGGCCTCACCGCTCGCCAGCTGGCGCGGGCCAAGGAGGACGTCATCGTCATGCATCCAGGACCCATGAACCGAGGTGTCGAGATCTCGAGCGAGGTCGCCGACGGTCCCTTCTCGGTGATCCTCGAGCAGGTCGAGGCCGGGGTGGCGGTGCGCATGGCGGTGCTCTACCTGCTGGTGGGCGCGCGTGACGGGGAGGCGGAAGCATGAAGCCGCAACCGGGCCGGCTCCTGATTCGTGGCGGCGTGCTGGTCGATCCCAGCCAGGGCATCGACGGGCGTCGGGACCTGCTCATCGAAGACGGCCGCGTAGTGGCCGTCGACGTCTCCATCGAGCCGCCGGAGGCGGCGGAAGTCTTCGACGCCACCGGTCT
>JAGQSE010000058.1:7221-14989 GCA_020439725.1 Acidobacteriota bacterium | reverse complement strand
CCCCACCGCCCCCATCCGCACTGTCATCGTCGGCATCGTTGATCAGGTCGAGGTCTGAGACTCAGCGGCTTCGGTATGCCGCTTCCTGGAGGGATCTCAGCGAGCTCCTACGAGGCGAGGCGGTGAGCCGCCTCCGCCGTTGACCTTCTGGTGGAGGGCACGGAGGCTGTCCAGGATGAGCCCGAAGTTGTCGTTCGTGCTCTTGCGGTGCTCGAGGAAGTCTTGGCTCAGGGTGTCGAGTTTGTCCTCGACCCCTGCGACCCTGACTTCGAGACCGGCCACCCGGGTGTCGAGGCCTTCGATCTTCACTTCCAGGCCGGTAACCCTGACCTCAAGGCCGGCCATCCTGGAATCGAGCTGTTCGACTCTGCAATCGAGCCGTTCGACCTTAGAGTCGAGGTTCTGGACCTTCGTGTCGAGACTCTGGACCTTGGAATCGAGCCGTTCGACCTTAGAGTCGAGCTGCTCGACCCTGGCGTCGAGGCTCCGAACTTCTCTGCCGAGGGTCTCGACCTTGGTGTCAAGGCTCCGAACCTCTCCGCCGACGGCCTCGACCTTGGCGTCGAGGTTCCGGACTTCTTCACCGAGGCCATCGACTTTGGAGTTGAGGCTTCGAAAGTCTCCGCCAAGTGCGTCGACCTTGGCGTCGAGCCGCCCGAGGCCGAGAACCACAACCTCTTGACCCGCTGCCAGTTCTGCGAGCTTCTCAAGGACCTTGTCCGACATGCCGTCCTCCACGCCTTCTGCCATCCAGGAAGGGACACTTGCTTCGTTGACGAAGAGGGTAGCAGGCCCATTCGGGGGAGTCACACTAACGTCGTCAGATGGGTTTGATCGCGTAGGTTAGGCGAACCTGAGAGCGAATTTGGGCTCGTTTCGCGCGCGCGGTCGAGACAGGAGGGCGTCGCCTGGGCCGACGGCCCGCCGTTGCCAAGCCCCGGGGGCCGCGGTACCATCCTCGGGAGTCCGCGCGGTCCTCGCGTGGGTCTGCGGCGCGGCGCCGAGACGAGCTTTCCCGGAAGGAGCGCGGTCATGGTCAGTTCAGTGGAAACGGCGGAAGAGTTCGCCGGGATGGATTTCGATCTCACCGAGGAGCAGCGAGCGGTGCAGGAGCTGGCTCGCGACTTCGCTCGTGGCGAGGTCGACCCCATCGTCGAGGAAATCGACGAGGCGCAGCGTTTTCCCCGCGAGGTCATCGACAAGGCCGGCGAGCTCGGTTTCCTGGGAATCCTGGTGCCCGAGGAGTACGGCGGTGCGGGTCTCGGCTACGTCGAGTACGTGGCGGTCATCACCGAGCTGTCAAAGGTCGATCCGTCGGTGGGGATCTCGATCGCCGCGCACAACTCTCTGTGCACCAACCACATCTTCAAGTTCGGTGACGAGACGCAGAAGCGTCGCTGGGTGGTGCCGCTGGCGAGCGGCAAGAAGGTCGGGGCGTGGAGCTTGACCGAGCCCAACGCCGGCTCCGACGCCGCCGGCACCCAGACCCACGCCGAGAAGGTGGACGGCGGCTGGATCCTCAACGGTTCGAAGACCTTCACCACCCACGGTTCGGTGGGTGAGATCTGTGTCGTCTTCGCCGTCACCGACCCTCAGGGTCCGCGGCATCACAACATCTCGGCCTTCGTGGTCGAGAAGGGGACCGAGGGCTTTCGCACGGGGAAGAAAGAGAACAAGCTCGGCATCCGTGCCTCGGACACCGCCGAGGTGGTGATGGAGAACTGCTTCGTCCCCGACGAGAACCTCCTCGGCCAGCGGGGGGACGGTTTCATCCAGGCGCTCCAGATCCTCGACGGCGGTCGTATCTCGATCGCCGCCCTGGGGCTCGGCACCGCCATCGGCGCCTTCGAGACGGCCCGCGACTATGCCAAACAGCGCGAGCAGTTCGGCAAGCCCATCGCGCACTTCCAGGCCATCCAGTTCGCCCTGGCCGAGATGTCGACACGCATCGCCGCCGCCGAGATCCTGACCTACGCCGCCGCCGAGGCCATGGACCGTGGACGGAAGGTCAGCCAGCTGGCGTCGGAGGCCAAGCTGTACACGGGTGAGACGGCCGTCTTCTGCTCCGAGCGCGGCGTCCAGATCCACGGCGGCTACGGCTTCGTCAAGGATTACCGCGCCGAGAAGTACTACCGCGACGCCAAGATCTGCACCATCGGCGAGGGCACCAGCGAGATCCAGCGGCTGGTCATCGCTCGCAGCCTCTTGCGGGCCTGAGGCGGGAAGGCGAGGTCATCATGATCGAAGGCATCGATCACCTGGGTATCGCCGTGGCTTCCATCGACGAGGCGCGGCGCTTCTACGAACAGCTCGGGCTCCACGTCGAAGCCATCGAAGAGGTGCCCCAGGAGAAGGTCCGCGTCGCCATCATTCCCTGTGGGGCGAGCCGGATCGAGCTCCTCGAGCCCACCGCCGAGGATTCGCCCATCGCGCGCTTTCTGGCCAACAAGGGGCCGGGGCTGCACCATGTTTGCCTGGCTTCGAGCGACGTCCGGGCCGAAGGCCACGCGCTCACCGAGCATGGTTTTCGCGTGCTGCGCGACGAGCCGACGCCGGGGGCCGACGGCTGTCTGGTCAACTTCGTCCACCCCAAGAGCGCCGGTGGCGTCCTGGTCGAGATCTCCGAGAAGCTTTCGGGTGGCGACGACGCGCAATAGCTTCCGCGCCGAGCTGCCAAGGCCGAGGGAGACGTGTCCTTGATCGGTCCCGGTGCCCTGGTCATCGTTCATCTGGTGAACCCGACCGAGAAACTCTGGGGCGTCCTCGGCGAGCTCTCGCTCCACGGGGCGACGCTCCGAGCCATCAGCGTCGAGAGCTTCGACGACTGGATGGCGCAGGCGGTGCGTGGCTCGGACCAGACCCTTGGCCTTGCGACGCTCTTCGTACCGCTGTTCCGCGTCGAGAAGATGTATCTCGATGAATCGGTGGGGGAGGTCGAGAGCTACCACCAGCGCTTCCGCCGCCGCGTGGGCCTCTCGGTGCACGAATACATCGGTCTGGGGGACGACACCGGCGACGGTTCGATGCCTTCCTGACCCGGCCCACAGGGCACCGTCATCTACCGCTGCCGTCTCGCGGCTCCCAAGGCCTCAGATCTCGACGTACTTGACGTAGAAAGTGGTGACCTCGGTCCGCTTCGAGATCAGCTCGTCGGCCATCTCCGGGGTGATGCGGAAGCTACCGGCGGGCTCGCCGGAGGGGGTCGCCATCTCGAGCTCGATGGCAGAGAGGCCGATGCCGGGGCGCTCGCCGATGTCCTGGAGTGCCTTGGCGGCGACCACCAGAGCGCGGAAGACCGAGGCCTCGGAGGGGGTCGCGACCTGGATCCTCGCGCTGCTGGGGGTGCTGCCGCCGAACACGGCAACCTCTTCGAGCTCACGGTTGCGGAAATAGCGCTGGAGCTCCGCGGCGAGCTCCGGCACCGAGAAGCTCCGCCTGCCTTCCGGCGCCGCCGGCGTGTCGGTGCCGGTGGCGCTGGGGGGAGTCTCCGGGCGGCGGCTCGTCGGTTGGCGCAGGCCGGCTCCTTGTTTCTGGATCAGGTCCGACAGGCTCGGTGGCGGCGGGGGTGCCGCCGAGGGTCGTTCGACAGGCTTGCCGTCCTCGAAGATCACCGCGCTACCGTAGTCGCCGTGCTGGTTGGCCTGCTCGGTCTTGGGGACGTCGATGGCGTCGGCGTCGTAGGTGGCCTGGGTGCCGTTCTGCAGCACCAGGATCGCCTTGCCGTTGACGATCTTGTACTTCTCGCGGGTGATCACCCGCGAGCCGTCCTTGAGAACGATGGTGTAGGCGAAGGCAGGGGCTGCACCGAGCCAGAAGAGGAAGAGCCAGAGCAGAGGTCGCAGGGTGCGCATCGAGGTCTCCTTGCGGACGCGGACGCCCGGTCATGGGGGCTGGCCCGGCGGTGCCGGCGTTGGGCGGCGTTGCTGAGGGCTCTGCTATCATAGTCTGCCGGTCCCGGCCCTACCAACCGATGAGGGCCAACCTTGAGGGCCGGATCCGCCAAGCCAGGCGAGGAGATCACCGAGCGATGTTGATCGTCATGAAGATGGATGCGACGCCGAGCGAAATCGACCGCGTCGTCGAAGAGATCGAGGGCAGCGGCCTCAAGGCGCATCCGATCCCCGGAGCGCAACGCACCGCGATCGGCATCACGGGCAACCTCGGCGCGCTCGAGGGCGGGCGCTTCACCGAGATGTCGGGCGTCCTCGAGGTGATCCGGGTCAGCCATCCCTACAAGCTGGTGTCCAAAGAGTTCAAGGGCGAGGACACGGTGTTCAAGGTCGGTGACGTCCCCGTCGGGGGATCGAACTTCGTGGTCATCGCGGGTCCCTGCTCGGTGGAGAGCTACGAGCAGACCTCGGCCATCGCCCGACGGGTCCAGGCGGCGGGGGCCCAGCTCCTGCGGGGCGGCGCCTACAAGCCGCGGACCAGTCCCTACAGCTTCCAAGGTCTCGGCGTCGAAGGGCTCGAGATCCTGGCTCGGGTACGCGAGGAGACCGGGATGCCGGTGGTCACCGAGGCCACCGACATCGACGTCCTCGACGCGGTGGCCGAGTACGGCGACATGATCCAAATCGGCGCTCGCAACATGCAGAACTTCACGCTCCTGAAGCGTGCCGGCCGCACGGGCAAACCGATCCTTTTGAAGCGCGGCATGGCGGCGACCATCACCGAGTTGCTGCTCGCCGCGGAGTATGTCCTCGACCAGGGCAATCCCAACGTCCTGCTCTGCGAGCGAGGAGTCCGCACCTTCGCCGACCATACCCGCAACACCCTCGACCTGTCGGCCATCCCGGCGGTGCAGAACATCAGCCACCTGCCGATCATCGCCGACCCGAGCCACGGCACCGGGGTTCGTCGCAAGGTGCTGCCCATGGCCATGGCGTCGGTGGCGGCGGGGGCCAACGGCCTGATGATCGAGGTCCACGACGAGCCCGAGCGCGCGCTCTCGGACGGCAAGCAGGCCTTGCCGCCGGATCAATTCGACCACCTGATGGACGAGGTCCGTCGCCTCGCCGCCGTCATGGATCGCCAGCTGCCGGTGTTGGTCCAGCGGTGACCGGCCGCCGGGAGACCACGATCCTGTCGGGTCCCCGGGAGCTTCCTTTCCTTCTCGATCCCACAACCCCGCGGGAGCCCTACAGATGAGCTTCGACGATCCGGTCCCAGGTCTCTTGGTGCTCGAGGACGGCACCGTCTTCGAAGGTCGGGCCGTCACCCCCGGGACCCGTTTCGGCGAGGTCGTGTTCAACACCTCGATGACCGGCTACCAGGAGATCCTGACGGACCCCTCCTATCGCGGGCAGATCGTGGTCATGACCCAGCCGCACATGGGCAACTACGGCACCTCCGCCGGCGCCGAGGAGTCGCGGCGGGTGTGGGCCGAGGGCTTCGTCGCCCGGCGGTTCACGGCCCGTCCGGTGGGGGGAGACGCGCTCGCCGACTTCCTCGGCCGCGAAGGAGTGCCTGCCCTCGACGGGATCGACACCCGGGCTCTGGTGCGACGCCTGCGTGTCCACGGCGCGTTGCGGGGTGTCCTGACCAGCGAGCGCTCGGAGGTCGGACCGCTGCTCAAGGAGGTCCGCGAGTTCCCGAGCATGGCCGGTCGCTCGTTGGTCGACGACGTGACCTGTGCCGAGCCCTGGGAGGTCAAGCCCCCGGGACCCGAGCGGTACCGCCTCGCGGTCTACGACTTCGGGGTCAAGGAGAACATCCTGCGCTCACTGGCGGCGCGCGGCGCGCAGCTCACGGTGCTGCCGGCGCGTACCCCGGCCAGTGACGTGATCCAGCTCGGGGTCGACGGGGTGATCCTGTCGAACGGGCCCGGCGATCCGGCGCCGCTCTCCGGCATCGTCGAGAACGTCGCCGAGCTCGCCGGTTCCGGTCTGCCCGTCTTCGGGATCTGTCTCGGACACCAGCTGCTCGGGCTGGCGCTCGGCGCGCGCACCTTCAAGATGAAGTTCGGTCACCACGGGGGCAACCAGCCGGTCCGTGCCGAGGCCTCAGGCAAGGTGGCCATCACCTCGCAGAACCACGGCTTCGCGGTCGATCCGGCAACCCTCCCGGCGAACTGTCATGCGACGGAGTTCAACCTGAACGACGGCACCCTCGAAGCCTTCGCCGTCGAAGGCAAGCCTCTCTACTCGGTCCAGTACCACCCCGAAGCGGCTCCCGGCCCCCACGACGCCGCGCCCCTCTTCGATCGCTTTCTCGGCGACGTGGCCCGGCACGCAGGGCGCTGAGCGGCAGGGCCCAGGTCTTGTCGCGCCCCCCCTTGTCGCGGCCCCTGCCCTGGGAGCTCGCCTGGCGTTTTCTCCGCGGGCAGCGCAGTCGGCTCCTCGCCGGGACCGCACGTGCCGCCTTTGCCGCCACCGCCCTCGGCGTCACAGCGCTGGTCATCGCCATGGCGCTGATGACCGGCTATCGCGAGGAGCTCGAGCGCAAGCTGAGCGGCGGCGGTGGGGCCGTCCTCGCCATCCCCGTGGGTCTGGGGCCCGGAGAGGCCGAGGGGGCGGTGGTCGAGGCGCTCCGCGAACGGCCCGACGTCGCTCGGGTCCGCGCCGTCGTGCTCGGCCAGGGCGCCCTCACCAGCCAGGGGGATCCCGAAGGGGTCGAAGTCACGGTGCGCGGCGTCGATCCCGGAGCCGGCCCGCTAGGGGCTACCGAAGAGGAGCTGCGGAGCGAAGACGGCGTTCCCGGAACCGTCCTTGGCGTCGAGCTGGCCCGCACCCTGGGCGTCGAGACCGGTGACGTGTTGCGGTTGGTGGCGGTGGGCTTCGATGGTGGACGGCCACGCTTCCGCTACCAGAGCCTGCGCTGCTCCGGCACCTTCACCAGCGGCCTTTCGGAGTTCGACAGCTCGTGGCTCCTGGTGCCGCGGGAGCTGGCGGCGCGTCTCTTCGGTCCGGACCGCGGCGCGACCATGTACGAGATCGAGCCTGCAGAGCTCGATCAGGCCGCGGCCATCGCCACCGCCGTCGGCGAAGCCCTGGGCTCCGGCTACATGGTGACCAACTGGCTCGAGCTCAACCGCCCTCTGTTCGACGCTCTGCGGCTGCAGAAGCTCTTCCTCTTCCTGGTCTTGGGACTCATCGTCCTGGTCTCGACCTTCCACGTCGCCTCGACGTTGATGGTGGCGGTCCGCGAGCGCATGCGCGACCTCGGCGTCCTCCAGGCATTGGGCATGACGCGGCCGATGTTGTGGCGCAGCTTCGTGCTCTATGGTGGCTTGCTC
Source organism: Acidobacteriota bacterium (assembly GCA_020439725.1). Lineage (GTDB taxonomy): Bacteria > Acidobacteriota > Thermoanaerobaculia > Multivoradales > JAHZIX01 > JAGQSE01. The sequence goes on along the minus strand of JAGQSE010000058.1, from coordinate 7,755 downwards.
GGCGCTTCCGGGGTCGCCACCGGGGTGTTGGTGGGCGGGACCGCGGCGTGGGTGCTCGATCGCTTCCAGCTGATCCACTTCGACGCCGAGGTCGCCGCCATCTACTTCATCGAAGCGGTCCGCTTCCACGTCCGCGCCATCGACGTCGTGTGGATCGTCGTCTTCGCACTCGGGGTCAACCTGCTGACCTGTGCGTTGCCTGCCTGGCGGGCGGCACGGGTCGATCCCTCGGCGGCGCTACGCTATGAGTGAGCGCTCGGACCGGGAACCGGTGCCAGGGAAGGTGAGTGGCTGGGAAGTAGGGTTGTAGGGGCCGGTTGCCCGGCCCCTACGGAGAAGACATGATGGTTGCGGCGGGAAGCCGCGGCAGGGTCGTAAGACATGGACGGCTGAAGCCGTCACGAGCGATCCAGCACCAGCGGCGGCCGCCGTCGGGGGATCACCGGAAGGAGCTGCTTCTTCAGCAGCCATATTGCTATTTACGGATTCTAGTCGATTTTGGTCTATCTGCCAAGCCTGAAACACCGGGAATTC
>JAGQSE010000058.1:0-7127 GCA_020439725.1 Acidobacteriota bacterium | reverse complement strand
TGCGCCCGTTGCCGGTCCCTGCGGTTGCTGTCCAACGGACGCAGCGTCTTCGTGTTCTGCCGCCGGTCGGAGACCGATCCCCGCTTTCCGCGCTTTCCGGGGCTGCCGGTGCTGCGCTGTAGCGGCTTTGAGGGAGTGGCCCTCGACCCGGACGACGGCTAGGGCTGTCGGGTCGTCGATGCCGCCGGCCGGAGATCGGCCGGCCTTGGGGTGAGCCGGCTTTGGAGTGAGCCGGTCTCGGGTTGAGCGAGTGCTCCGAGATCCTCGTGGCGCCGCTACTCCAGGGCGTCGTCGTGGCCCTGGCGGCCTGGTGGCTCGGAGCGCTCGACAGCGGGCGGCACGGCTGCCCAGGGTGGTCCCCGCTTCGATTGACAGTCTCAGAGACCGATTGCTATCGTTTGGCAAACTAAGGGCCAAAGCGCGCTGCGGACTCGTCGGCTCGGGTCTCCGCACCACCGCTTCCCCACCGAGGTGCTCGCGCTTCAGAGACCGACGAGACCAAAGACCGACGAGTCGAGACGAGGCTGAAACCCGGGGTGGGGGTAGCCGCATAAGGTCCCTCCTGGGGGCCGCCGCGGTACCGGCTGGCCTCGGATCACGAACCATCCGCTCCGAGAGAGGATCCGACCATGTTCCAACGCCTCAAGAACCTGTTCCGCGGGTTCATGAGCCTGTTCATCTCGGGGCTCGAGAAGGCCAACCCCCGGGCGCTGATCGAGGCCGAGAAAGAGAACCTGCGCGCCCAGATCGCCCGCTTCAACGACAACCTGGCCAACCACGCGGCCTTCGTCGAGCGGCTGATGCGCCAGATCAAGAACCTCGAGAAGCAGGAGCAGGACCTGGCGGCGAAGGCGGCGGCCCACCTGAAGCTCGGTCATCGCGGTCCTGCCGGCCAGTACGCGCTCCAGCTCAAGACCGTGCGCGAGCAGCTCGAGGAAAACCGCGTACAGCTCGAGCAGGCCGACACCACCTACAAGAAGCTGGTCAAGGCCCGCGATGTCTCGGTGCGCGAGGCGCAGCAGAAGATCGAGACGCTGAAGCGGATGATCTCCGAGGCCGAGATGCTCGAGGCGCAGGCCGAGCTCCAGGAGATGGCTCAGGGCATGATCACTTCCATCGGCGGTTCCGGCGACACCTTGTCGCGTGCCGAGGAGTACATCGCCGAGCGGCGTGACAAGGCCGCCGGCCGGGCGCGGGTGGCGGGCTCGTCGATCGACACCAGCTCGGTGGAGCTCCTCGAAGCCGAGCAGGACGCCATGGCCGAGCAGGCCCTGAGCGAGTTCGCCGCCGCCTACGGCCTCGAGATGCCGGCCGCGGAAGCCGCTCCCGCGGTCGAGTCCACCGAAGCGGCGCCGCCGGTCAAGGACATGGGGCCTGTCGTCGAAGATCAGAGCTGAGCACGCGGCGCCTCCGTGCGCCGCCTGGAGGGATAGAACATGCCGGAGAAAGTTGGTCCCACGGGTCTCGGGAAGGTCGTCATCGCCGTCGTCGTCCTGCTGCTCCTCGGTGGCGCGGCGTATTTCTTCCGCGACCTCATCGCCCCCCAGGGCAAGGGGTCGGGTGACGTCGACCTCGACAAGTTCCGCGACGCCATGGGGCGCTACGAGGCGCCGGACACCGCGGGTATCACCACGGTCAACGAGTACACCTACGTCCCTGCCGAGCGGCTGCCGGCGGTGCAGGGGGTCAGCGCCTACAAGTGGAACCCCCAGGAGAAGATCGTCGAGTTCCCGATCAACGTGTGGATCGGCTGGCTGCCCATCGTCGCCGCCAACCACGGGTTCCGTCCCAACGAGGACAGCATCTTCTTCAAGGACTACGGCTTCAAGGTCAACCTCAAGCTCATCGACGACCCGGTGGTGGCGCGCGATGCCTTCGCCTCGGGGGAGAGCCACATCCTGTGGGGCACCCTCGACATGATGGTGCTGATGGCCCCCGAGCTGATGAAGGACTCGCGCACCGCACCGCGTATCTACCAGCAGATCGACTGGTCCAACGGCGGGGACGGCATCGTCGTCCGCGGCGACATCCAGTCGGTCAAGCAGCTCAAGGGCAAGACCATCGTCTACGCGCAGAACAGCCCGAGCCAGTACTTCATCAACAACCTGCTGCTCAATTCGGGGATCCAACCGGGCGAGGTCAACCACCGCTTCACCTCGACCGCCTTCGAAGCTGCGGCGGCCTTCGTCTCGGACAAGAGCATCGACGCCTGCGTTTCCTGGGCGCCGGACATCTACAACATCCCCGATCGGGTGCCGGGAACCAAGATCCTCACCACGACCTCCGAGGCCAACAAGCTCATCGCTGACGTCTGGGCCGCCCGCGCCGACTTCGCCAAGGACCACCCGGAGATCATCCAGGGTCTGGTCGAAGGCATCTTCAAGGGCATGGAGTCGCTCAAGGACGGCACCCAGAAGGCCAAAGCCTTCCAGTGGATGGCCGAGGGCTACGGCTTCGCCGTCGACGAGGTCCAGGCGATGGAGAACGACGCCCACTCGACCAACTTCGCCGAGAACAAGAGCTTCTTCCTGAACCAGAACAACCCCGCCAACTTCGAGCGCACCTGGAAGAACATCACCTTCGTCTACCGCGAGCTCGGCCTCATCGACACGCCGGTGCGTTTCGACGAGGTGATGGACTTCTCGGTCCTCCAGAAGACCGAAGGATCTGGGCTGTTCGCGGAGCAGAAGGACGAGTACAAGGCCACCTTCGCGCCGACCACCTACTCCAGGGTCCAGGCCGAGGCGCCGATCCTCACCCAGACGATCCGCGTCAACTTCTTCCCCAACTCGGCGAACCTCTTCGAGCCGGATCGCGACGAGTACGGCAACGTGCTGGCGAACTCGCTCTATGACCCCAACGTCCGGGCCACCCTCGAGACCGTTGGACGCCTCGCAGGGCAGTACGACCGGGCGGTGATCGCCGTCGTGGGACACACCGACGCGTCGATGAAGGGGCAGGGCGTGCGCTTCGAGGACGTCCAGAAGCTCTCCCTCGAGCGTGCCTCGGCGGTACGCGATGCACTGATCGACGAGTTCGGCTTCGACCCGAACAAGTTCGTGGTCGAAGGCAAGGGCTGGAACGAGCCGGCGGATCCCGACGATCCGAACAACAACGCCCTGAACCGTCGCGTCGAGATTTCGGTCTACCCGCCCGAGGCTCAGTAGGGCGACGCGCGATGGACGCCGCGGCGGACAAGGACGCCGGCGCGACGCCGCCGGAGCCATCGGACGGCCCGAACGACGGTGTCGCGCCACCGGCGCCGGTGCGCGATGCTGCCGCTGGCGTCCTCGACTGGTTGCGAATCCGCGAGGAGCTGCCGCTGTGGCTGCGCTGGCTCCTCGGCGCGATCCCGATCCTCCTGCTCTTCGGGCTGTGGTGGTGGGCGACCGCCGGCGCCCGGCCCGAGGACCGGATGATCTCGCCGACCATCCTGCCGAGCCCCCTCGAGGTGGCGCACTCCTTCCGCTCCTTGTGGTTCGATCGGGCGCTGACCCGGAACCTGTTCATCTCCCTCGGGCGGGTGGTTTCGGGCTTCGCCGTCGGAGTCGCCGTGGCGCTGCCGCTCGGCGTCCTGATGGGCTCCTTCTCGAAGGTCAAGGCGACCTTCAGCCCCCTTGCAGTGCTCGGTGCCTACCTGCCCATTCCGGCGCTGGTGCCGCTGACCCTCAGCCTGTTCGGCATCGGCGAGAAGCAGAAGGTGGCCTTCCTCGCCCTGGCCTTCCTGATCTACCTGCTGCCGCTGGTGGTGGCGGCGGTGGACGAGGTCGACGAGGTCTATCTCAAGACCGCCTACACGCTCGGCGCCACCAAGCTCCAGGCGGTGACCAAGGTCCTCCTGGCGATCTCCTGGCCCGACATCTTCCAGGCGCTCCGCCTGGGCTTCGGCATCGGCTGGAGCTATATCCTCCTCGCCGAGATGGTCGACATCAACGGCGGTCTGGGTGACATCATCATCACCTCGCAACGCCGCGGGCCGCGTGAGCACATCTATCTCGTGCTGCTGGTGATCGTCGGAGTCGCCTTCGTCACCGACAAGTTGTGGACCACCTTGGGGCGGGCCCTCTTCCCCTATCGGCGTGAGACCTGAGGCCATGACGAGCTCCGAAGACCCCACGCGCACCGAGCCCGGCGGTGCCGTAGAAGCCGTCCCGGCGGTGGTCGAGTTCCGAGGGGTCGAGAAGACCTTCAACCCCGGTACCCCCGATGCGTACACCGCGCTCAAGGACCTCGAGTTCCGCGTCGACGATCTGCCGAGCGTCGGCGAGTTCATCGCCATCGTCGGACCTTCGGGTTGCGGCAAGTCGACGGCGCTCAACCTGATCCAGGGCTTCCCCGACGTCTACCCGCCGACCCGGGGCGAGGTCCTGGTGCGCGGCCAGCGGGTCGGCGGTCCCGGCCGCGACCGGGGCATGATCTTCCAGCGCTACAGCTCTTTCCCCAACCGCACGGTGCTCAGGAACGTCACCTTCGGGCTCGAGCTCAACCGCGAGGATCTCGGGCTGTCGCGCCCCGAGATGGACCGCATCGCCCGCGAGTGGATCGCCCGGGTGGGGCTCGAGGGCCACGAGCACAAATATCCGCACCAGCTCTCGGGAGGCCAGCAGCAGCGGGTCGCCATCGCCCGCACGCTGGTCTTGAAGCCGCGCATCCTGCTCATGGACGAGCCTTTTTCGGCTCTGGACGAACCGACACGCTTCGAGATGCAGCGGTTGATCACCGGTCTGTGGCGTGAGATCGAGGCCACGGTCTTCGTCGTCACCCACTCGATCGCCGAGGCGGTCTACCTGGGTGATCGCCTGTGGATCTTCACCCCGCCGCCGGGCAGGATCGGTCGTGCCTTCAACGACATCCTGCCGCCCACCCATGGCATCGACCCGGTGGACGCCCAGACCAGCCAGCAGTTCAAGGACGCCGTCGACGAGGTCGTCGAGGCCTTCCACGAGCTGCAGGGAGAGGCGGCGGAACGGCGATGAGCGCCCCGGCGCCGGCGAGCTTCTTCGACTACCTAAAGGCGGCCTTCTTTCGCCGCTACCCGGTGCCGTTCTTGGGCGCGATGCCCGTCAACCAGATGGCGCTGGGTGCCTTCGCCGTGCTCGGGATCGCCAACCCCGGCTTCTGGCTGCTCGGAGCGGCGGCGGAGATCACCTACCTGTTGTCACTGGCCGGTAGCGAGCGCTTCCAGAAGCTCCTCCAGGGCGAGCATTTGCAGCAGACGCAGCAACGCTCGAACCGCAAGCTGGTCGACGCCATCGCGCGGCTCAAGCCCGAGGCCCGGCTCCGCTACGCACAGCTCCTCGAACAGGCCAAGGGCATCGCCGATCCGGCGGCCGCTATCGAGGACGACGGGCCGGTCAAGCTCCAGGAGGTGCGGTCGGGGAGCCTCAGCCAGCTGGTGTGGATCTTCCTGCGACTGCTGATTTCGCGTCAGGCCCTCGAGGAGACCCTCGAACGCGTCGATCGCCCGGCCCTCGAAGCCGAGATCCAGCGTCTCGACGAGCGGCTCCAGGGAGAGACCGAGGAGACCGCGCTGGTGCGCTCGCTCAAGGGCACCCTCGAGATCCAGAAGAAGCGCCTCGAGAACCTGGCCAAGGCCGAGGAGAGCCGCCTGGTCATCGACGCCGAGCTCAAGCGCATCGAGCGCCAGGTCGAGCTGATCCGCGAAGAGACCGCCTTGACCGGTCGCGCCGAGGTCCTGTCGGACCGGCTCGACTCGGTGAGCGTGACGCTCAACGAGACCAACCGCTGGATGGAGCAGAACGCCGAGATCTTCGGCGGTCTCGGCTCCGAGGTCTGGGCGGTCGATCCGCTGGGCGCCGATCCGTTGAGCGTCGATCCCATGGCGGCGGAGGTACCGGCCGCCGCCGAGCTGGAGGGAGCAGGGCATCGCGTCCCTCCGCCCCTGCCCCCCGACGCCGGGCGCCGGCGTGACCGGGAGACGCGGTGAGCGCGTTGACACCGTGGGCGGAGGAGATGCGCGGCATCTTCCGCTCGGGCAGCACCAGCCAGTTCATCCTCTACGGCGGTGTCCACGACGTCGTCGCCGCGCCGGCGGCCGACGGCGGAGCTCGGCGCTACCTCTCGCTTCCGGCCTTCTTGACCGAGGTGATGTTCGAGCCCTTCGACGTGGTGCTGCACTACGACCGCGGCCGCGGCGTCCGGGTGAAGAAGGGCGGTCCGCACTTCTACAAGTTCCTCGAGGCCTTCGACGCCTTTCAAGGCACCAACTGGGCACGCCTGCCCGAGAAGACCCATGTCGGTGAGGCCCTCGACCTCGCCAACCTCCTGCCGCGGGACGCGCCACGGGCCCTCGAGCTGATGCACCGCTTTCTGCGCGGCAGCCAGTCGTTGACGCGGGTCGACGACGCCGGTCGTCGGGTGGCGGCGCCGCTCAAGGTGGCGTTGGTGGTCGAGTACGCCGAGTTCGTGGCGCCGCGGGCCGACGCGCTGCAGCTGGTGGGGGAGCGCAGCCAGGTGCTGATCCAGCTCCTCGAATGGGCCAGCGACCCGGCCATCGCCGGCGCCTTCGTCGCCACGGTGCTGATCACCGACGCCCTGGCGGGTCTCCACCCGGCGTTGGTCGAGAGCCCTTACAACGCCAAGCTCCAGGTCCAATTGCCCTCCGCCGCCGAGCTCGAGGAATACGTCGCCGACCTCACCGCCGGGGAGCCCGACTTCTCGCGGCTTTCCGACTTCGGCAGCCGTGAGCTGGCCGCCAAGCTGGTCGGGCTGTCGCGGGTCAACGTCCGCACGTTGGTGCTCCGCGCACTGCGCAACGGCGAACGTCTGACCCACGGTTTCATCTCGGAGCTGCGCAAAGAGCTGATCGAGAAGGAGGCCGGCGGTCTGGTGGAGTTCGTCGAATCACGACGCACCCTCGACGCAGTGGCGGGGCACGAGGAGGCCAAGGCCTGGCTGCGGCAGGACGCCGAGCTCTTCCGCCGCGGCGCGGTGCGCGCGCTACCCATGGGTTACCTCCTCGCCGGCCGTATCGGGACTGGCAAGACCTTCCTGGTCACCTGTCTCGCGGGCGAGGTCGGCGTGCCGGTGGTCGAGCTCAAGAATTTCCGCGACAAGTGGGTGGGTTCGACCGAGGGTAACCTCGAGAAGATCTTCACCATCCTCCG
>JAGQSE010000057.1 GCA_020439725.1 Acidobacteriota bacterium | reverse complement strand
TTGCTGCTCATGCCGCTGGCCTTCGGCTCGCTCTTGGGCGGTATGACGACCCTCATCGGGACGCCGCCCAACATCATCGTCGGCGCGTACCGCGAACGGCTCACCCAGGAGTCGTTCCACATGTTCGACTTCGCTCCCGTGGGTCTCGCGGTGGCCCTCGCCGGGGTGGTCTTCCTGTCGCTCCTCGGCTGGCGGCTGCTGCCGCGGCGCGAGCCGGCCAGCCGCGCCGAGCTCTTCCGCATCGACCACTACACGACCGAGCTGGTCGTCCCCGAGGACTGGCCCCACGCCGGCAAGTCCCTCGAGGCCCTCCGGCAGGAGATCGGCACCGATTTCCCGGTGGTGTCGATCCACCATGGCGATCGCCGCACCCTGGCCCCCAGCGGTTATCGCCCGCTGTCGGTGGGGGACCACCTGGTGGTGGGCATCGATCCCCAGGACCTGCCGGATCTTCTCGAGGCGACCGGCCTCGCGCTCGAGCCGGTGAAGCCCGGGGCCGACGAGCTGCAATCCCCCGAGGTGCCGCTCCTCGAAGCCGTCGTCCTGCCGGACTCGCACATGGTCGGCCGCACCGCCGCCAACCTCAAGCTGCGCTCGCGCCACGGGCTCAACCTGGTGGCGGTGGCCCGCCAAGGGACACGGCTGGGGCAGAGGTTGAACGAGGTGCGGTTCCGCTCCGGTGACGTGTTGCTGCTCCAGGCGCCGGAGGAGGATTATCGCGACACCCTCGCCGGGCTCGGCTGCCTGCCGCTGGCGGAGCGCGATCTGCGCCTCGCGGGCCGGTGGCGGATGGTGCTGGCGCTGGGCATCTTCGTCGCCGCGGTGGGCTCGCTGGTGGCCGGCTGGCTACCCGCCGCCAGCGCCTTCGTCGCCGCTGCGGTGGCCATGGTGGTCACCGGTCTGGTGACCATCGAGGACGCCTACCGTGCGGTGGAATGGCCGGTGATCGTGCTGTTGGCCGCCATGATTCCCGTGGGCGGCGCCCTCGAGACCACCGGGGGTGCCGCGGCGATCGCCCAGGGGCTGGTCCAGCTGGCGGACCAGGTTCCGCCCTTCGTGCTGCTGGCGGCGGTCCTGCTCCTCGCCATGGGGCTTTCGGACGTCATGAACAACGCCGCCACGGCGGTGATCATGGCGCCCATCGCGGCGGAGGTCGCCGGCGCGCTGGGGGTCTCCGCGGACCCCTTCCTGATGGCGGTGGCGGTCGGCGCCTCGTGCGCCTTCCTGACCCCCATTGGTCACCAGAGCAACACGCTGGTGATGGGCCCCGGCGGCTATCGCTTCGGCGACTACTGGCGGGTCGGCTTGCCCCTCGAGATCCTCATCCTGCTGCTGGCGGTGCCGCTCCTGCTGTGGATCTGGCCGCTCCAGCCGTAGCGGAGCCCGCCGTGACACTCAGCCCTGCCGCTCGGGGACGTCGGGGATGACGTAGGAGTCGATGTCCGGCACCGGTTTCGGGAACGCCAGCTCGAGGCCCTCGAAGACGTCGAGAAGGATCCTCGACACCGCCAGGTTGCGGAACCACTTGCGGTCCGCGGGGACCACGTACCACGGCGCCCAGGCGGTGTTGCACAGGGTCAGCGCGTCCTCGTAGGCGGTCTGGAAGTCGTGCCACAGCGCGCGGTCCTCGAGGTCGCCGGGGTTGAACTTCCACTGCTTGTCGGGGCGCGTCTGGCGCTCGCGAAGCCGTTCGGCCTGTTCCTCGGGGCTGATGTGCAGGAAGAGCTTGACCACCGCCACGCCGTTGTCCGAAAGCAGCTTCTCGAACTGGTTGATCTGCTCGTAGCGGGCGCGCCAGACCTCCTCGGGAGCCAGCTTGCGGACCCGCACCACCAGCACGTCCTCATAGTGCGAGCGGTTGAAGATGCCGATCATGCCGCGGCGGGGCACCGCCTTGTGGATGCGCCACAGGAAGTCGTGGGCGAGCTCCTCCTCGGTGGGTACCTTGAACGGCGTGACGATGACCCCCTGCGGATCGAAGGCGCCCATGACGTGACGGATGGTGCCGTCCTTGCCGCCGGTGTCCATGCCCTGGAGGACGATGAGCAACGCGTGCCGGCCCTGGGCGTAGAGGCATTGCTGGAAGCTCTGGAGCTTCGCCTGCAGCTCCTCCACCAGGTCCTTGGCCTCGCCCTTCTCGTCGATCCCGGCGTCGTCGTGGGGATCGATGTGCTTGAGGTGGTAGCGCTCTCCGGGGGCGATGTGGAACCTCTGGCTGCCGAGCTTCTTCAAGACGAGTCCTCCTGGGTCGATGGGTCCGGGGCTCCTGGCACGGTCGCCGGCAAGCCTACCCCAGCGCCGGGAGAGCCCGGCTCAATCGAGGTCGAAGCCGAGCCCCGGGCGACCGGTGGCGGCCAGCCGTCCGTCTTCGAGGATCACCGCCCCCCGCGTCGGGTCGTCGGCCAGGTCGAGGTGGCCGTCGAGGTCGGCGTAGCGCAGGTTGGGGCGCGCCAGCGCGGCGGCGAGACCGGCGGCGATGGCGAGGGCCGCTTCGTCCATGCAGCCGACCATCACCTCGAGGCCGGCGGAACGGGCCACCGCCGAGATGCGTAGCGTTTCGGCGATGCCGCCGACCTTCATCAGCTTGACGTTCAACAGGTGGACCCGGCGTCGGCCCACCAGCCGGATCGCGTCGTCGAGGTTCATCAGGCTCTCGTCGGCCATCACCGGCAGGTCGCTCCCCGCGGTGACCCGGGCGAGCTCGTCGTGATCGCGGCGCGGGGTCGGCTGCTCGATGAGCTTGAGATTCGCCGGTCGCACCGCGTCGACGAAGCGCAGCGCCTGCTCCGCGGTGTACCCCTGGTTGGCGTCGAACCGCAGCTCGATCTCGGGGCCGACGGCGGCGCGCACCGCGAGGACCTTCTCGGCGTCGTCGCGGTCGTCGAGGCCGCCCTTGAGCTTGAGCGCCCGGAAGCCCTCGGCGACCCGGCGGCGGGCGTGGCGGAGCGTCTCGTCCTCGGGCAGGATGCCGATGGTGACGCTGGTGACGATCTGCCGGCGATAGCCCCCCAGGAGCTGCCACAGGGGCAGGCCGGCGATCTTGCCGAGGAGGTCGTGGAGCGCCATGTCGACCGCTGCCAGCGCCGCCGGAAAGGCGACCAGGGGCGCGCGCAGCCGCTCCAGGGTGCGGCCGTAGCGCAGCGGGTCCGAGCCCGCGACCAGCGGCCCGGCGACGTCGACGAGGGCCGCGAGGACGTCCTCGGGCTGTTCGCCGGTGACCTCCGGCGCCGGGGCGGCGCAGCCGAAGCCCGCCAGCGTGCCGTCGGTGACCAGGCGGACGAAGAGGTTGGTGACCCGGTCTACGGTCTCGTAGGCGATGGTGTAGGGCTCGGACAGGGGCAGCTCCACCGCCCACGCTTCGAGGCGCAGGATGCGCACGACGAGCTCCTAGTCCTCGAGGCGCCGGCGAAGCGCTTCGACCACCGCGCCGGCACCCTCGAGGAGCGGGTCCACCGCCGGCAACCCCACCTCCTGCGCCACCCGTCGGCAGACCTCCGGAACCTCCTCGGGACGGAGGCCCTCGTGATTGATGGTGACCGCCACCACGGGCTTGCCCGAGATCAGCTCGACGGCCTGGATCTGCTGGCGAAGCGAGTGGATGGGGTAGCCCGGGAAGCCGTCGTACTCGAGGCGCGTCGGGGCGTGCTGGAGGACGACGACGTCGGGGCGGCCGGCGGCGAGGATCTCGTAACCGCCGGGATAGGCGGGGTTCATCAGGCTGCCTTGGCCCTCGATGACGATGGCCCGGGGGTGACGCTCGTGCCAGGCGCTCCACACCGCGTGCTCGATCTCGCCGGCGAGGAAGTCGTTGACCACCGAGTCGAGGATGAAGCTGAAGGGGGCGCCCTGCATCCACGCGGTCTGGCCGGTGCCGACCATCTCGGCACTGAAGCCGGCGGCGCGGAGCGCCTCGACGATGAGCCAGGCGGTGGTGCGCTTGCCCACCGCCGAGTCGGTGCCGAGGACCGCGATCTTGAGCGAGTCGACCTGCTCGATCTTGCCGCTGAAGAAGTGGAGCTCGGAGCGCGGCGGCGGTTTGCGGACGTCGCGCAGGGTCACCCCGTGGCGCTTTGCCAGCTCGACCAGCTCGGGATCCTCGGACAGGAAGTCGTGGAGGCCCGAGTCGACGTCGAGGCCGGCCTCGCAGGCCCGGCGCACCGTCGCGCGATGCTCGGCACCGAGGCGTCCGCCGTCGGGAGCGAGCCCGATGACCAAGTGGGTGGCACCTTTCTCCGCGTCCGCGGGAGGGGCCGCCGCCAGCGCCGCCTCGAGATCGCCGAACACCGGGATTCCCCGGGCCTTGCCGTCGAGGACTTCGGCGGCGTCCTCGCCGGCGTGGCGCGAGTCGATGACCGACAGCACGCGGTAGCGGTCGGTACGCCGCACCAGACCGTGCGCGGTCTTGCCGTTGGGCGTGCCGAAGGCGCCCTCGCAATAGACGATGGCACGGCCCTCGGGCAGCGCCGTTGCGGCTTCTCGATGCATCACTTTCTCCCGGTGAGGATGGCGACGTAGCGGTCGCCGGCCAGCGGTGTCGTCGCGTGCCGCGCCAGCATCACCGCCAACCCGGCGGTGGACGCGGGGAGCACGTTCAAGCCCTCTTGATCGGCCAGCTGGCGGGCCAGCCGGAGCATCGCGCGATCGCTGACATGGTCCGCCCAGCCGCCGCTCGAGCGCAAGGCGTCGAGAGCGTGGTCGCCGTCGTAGGAGTGCCAGTTGATGAGCGGTTCGTTGATGGCGGTTTCCCGCACCCGCGCCGGGTCGAGGTCGACGCACCTGGGCAGACCACGGACGAAGGAGCGCACGATGGGGTTCTTGTGGGCCGCCGAGCCGGCGACGATGCGCGGTACCCGCGAGGTCTTGCCGCGCCGGTAGAGGCGGACGAAGCCCTTGTGGATCCCCGCCAGCGTCGTGCCGTTGGACGCCGGCACCGCCACCACCGCCGGCGCGTCGCGCAGCTCGTCGTAGATCTCGTTGGCGATCTCGCCATAGGCGTCGAGCTGGAGGTCGGTGTTGGCACCGCCGGGGTTGGCGTCGTAGAAGTCGTCCCGCTCGGCGCGCTCGCGAGACGCCTGGACCGTCCCCTCGTAGTCGCCGGGGAAGCGGATGATCTCGGCGCGGTGCCGGGTCATCTCCTCGAGCCGACGCGTGTGGTAGCCCTCGGGGATGTAGATCAGGCAGCGCAGCCCGGCGATGGACGCCGCCAGCGCGACGGCGGCACCGTAGTTGCCGCAGGTGGCGACGGTGATGGTATCGAAACCGCGGCGCAGCGCGTCGCGGGTCTGGGCGAAGGCGATGCGGTCCTTCTGCGTCCCCGTCGGGTTGCCCCCCTCGAATTTGAGGAAGAGCTGGCGCAGGTTGAGCTCGCGCTCGAAGTTGCGTGCCCGACCGAAGTGGGTGTCGCCGACCTCGGAATCGAAGATGTCCTCGAAGGCCTCGAGCCGCCGCTCGACGGGCAAGTCCGCGGCGCCGGCGAGGCGACGCAGCTCGTCGAGGTCGGTGAGCCGGAAGTCCGGGTCCGGTCGGGCCCCGTCCTGAAGGTAGAGGCCGGCTTCGGTCGGTGGGATGGCCGGTCCGTCGACGGAAGTTCCGGGGCTCGCAGCTGGGGGAGGCTCGTCGCGGGTCAAGGGTGTGGGGTCCTCGCTCTCGTGTCTGGTTCTCGCTCGGCCTCGTTCTCCGCTCCACGCCGGACCTCGGGGAACGTGCCGAACTTCACACTACGATCTCCTCCGGTCGCCGTGCAAGCGACGTAGAGCCCGGGAAGGCCCGTCGGCCTCTGCCATACTTCTTCCGCGGCATGACAGCCGCCGGCAGCAGGAGGATGAGCGATGGACTGGGCGAAGCGATGGCAGCGGTATCGGGACCTGCTCTTCGACGACGAGGCCCTCGGGCTTCGCCTCGACCTGTCGCGCATGGGCCTGCCCGAAGGCTTTCTCGGCGACCACGAGGACGCCATGGCGCGGGCCTTCGCCGCCATGGCCGCGCTCGAGGCGGGGGCCATCGCCAACCCCGACGAGAACCGGCGGGTGGGCCACTACTGGCTGCGCGCCCCCGGGCTCGCCCCCGAGCCCGCCCTCGCGGCGAGCATCCGCGACACGGTGGACGCGGTTCGGCGCTTCGCCCAGGGCGTCCACGCGGGGACGGTCCGGCCGCCACGGGCCGAGCGCTTCACCGACCTCTTGGTGATCGGCATCGGCGGCTCGGCGCTGGGACCGCAGCTCCTCGCCGACGCCCTCGGCGACCCGCGCCGCGACGCCCTGGCCGTCCACTTCTTCGACAACACCGACCCCGACGGCATGACCCGTACCCTCGACACGTTGGGGGCACGACTCGAACGCACCCTGTGCATCGTCATCTCGAAGTCCGGGGGCACGCCGGAGACCCGCAACGGCATGCTGGTGGCCCGCGAGGCCCTCGCCGAGCACGGTCTCGACTTTGCCGCGCAGGCGGTGGCGATCACCGGTGAGGGCTCGACCCTCGACCGCCTGGCCGAGGGTGAGGGTTGGCTCGAGCGCTTCCCCATGTGGTCGTGGGTGGGGGGGCGCACCAGCGTCACCAGCGCCGTGGGACTCCTGCCGGCGGCGCTCCAGGGGCTAGATATCGAGGCTCTGCTGCGCGGTGCCGCCGCCTGCGACGCGCGCACCCGCATCGCCCGCACCCAGGACAACCCGGCCGCTCTCCTCGCCCTCGCCTGGTTCCACGCCACCGGCGGGGTCGGCCGCCGCGACATGGTGGTCTTGCCCTACAAGGACCGCCTGCTGCTGTTCAGCCGCTACCTGCAACAGCTGGTCATGGAGTCCTTGGGCAAGGGGCGCGACCTCGACGGACGGCCCGTCGAGCAGGGCATCGCGGTCTATGGCAACAAGGGCTCGACCGACCAGCACGCCTACGTCCAGCAGCTGCGCGAAGGCGTCGACAACTTCTTCGTCACCTTTATCGAGGTCCTGGAGCACGGCGGCGTCGATCTCGAGGTCGAGGCCGGGATCACCTGCGGCGACTACCTGCGCGGGTTCCTGCTGGGCACCCGCGAGGCGCTGGCGGAGGGTGGCCGGCCGTCGATGACGCTGTCGCTACGGCGGCTCGACGCCCACTCCCTCGGTGCACTGATCGCGCTCTACGAACGCGCCGTGGGCCTTTACGCCACGCTGGTCCACGTCAACGCCTACCACCAGCCGGGGGTCGAAGCGGGCAAGAAGGCGGCGGCGGGGATCCTCGACCTCCAGCGCGAGCTCTTCGCCGCGCTGGCCAAGGGCTCCGGGCGGCGCGACGCCGGCGCGCTGGCGGCGGCCATCGGTCGGCCCGAGGCGGTCGAGACGGTCTTCCAGCTGCTCGAAGCCGCCGCCGCCAACGGCCGGATCCGCCGTCACCGCGCCGACGATCTCTTCGCCACCACCTACGAAGCGCTCTGACCGGCGGTCACGAGCGCCATCGTCAGGAACGGGCGGCTGCCGGCGGCAGGCTCCAGGCGAGCATCCCGAGACCGAGGAAGGCCGCGGCCACCGAGGCGGACAGCACCCCGAGCTTCGCCTGGTCGAGGAGCGCGCCGTCGCCAAAGCCGAGAGCGGCGATGAAGAGCGACATCGTGAACCCGATCCCGGCCAAGAGCCCGGTACCGAAGACCACCCGCCAGCCGACGCCGGCGGGCAGCGCGGCGAGCTTGAGCTTGACCGCCATCCAGGCGGTGGCGAGGATGCCGACGGGCTTGCCCACCAAGAGGCCGAGGAAGGCGCCGAGCGACACCGGGGCGCTGAGCGCGGCGTCGCCGGCCAAGGCGAAGCCGGCGTTGAACAGGGCGAAGACCGGCATGATGGCGTAGGCGACCCAGGGCTCGAGCATGTGCTCGAGCTCGTGGAGCGGGCTCTGGGCCTTCTCGACCAGCTTCTGGAGGCGTTCGAGCTCGACCTCCTCGTGCTCGAAGCCCGGTTTGCGGAACATCTCGGAGAGCCGACGCTTGATCTCCGCCGGGGTCATCTGCCGTTGCAGCGGCACCGCCATGGCCAGGAGCACGCCGGCGACCGTGGCGTGGACGCCGGACTTGAGCATGAAGTACCACATCACCACCCCGAGGATCAGGAAGACGCGGAGCTTCTGGCCGCCGGAGCGGGCGTAGGCGAGGGCCGCGAGCCACAACACACCCGACATCACCAGCGGTCCCACCGCCAGGTGGTCGGTGTAGAAGAGCGCGATGACTAGCACCGCACCGAGATCGTCGACGATGGCCAAGGCGGTGAGGAAGACCTTGAGAGCCACCGGTACGCGGCTGCCCAGGAGCGCCATGATCCCCAGCGCGAAGGCGATGTCGGTGGCCATCGGGATGCCCCAGCCCTGGGCCGGCTCGCCACCGCCGGCGACCAGCTTGTAAAGCAGCGCGGGCACCACCATGCCGCCCAGGGCGGCGAAGAAGGGCAGCGCCGCGGCCCGCCGATCGCTCAGCTCGCCGACCAGCAGCTCGCGC
>JAGQSE010000056.1 GCA_020439725.1 Acidobacteriota bacterium | reverse complement strand
CCGAAGACGTTGACCACCGGCACCAGGAGCACCGCGCCGCGCAACGTGTCGGGGTCGAGGATGTCCTGGAGGCGGCCGATGATCTCGACGCCGTTGAGCTCGTCGCCATGGATCGCCGCGTCGACCCAGACCCTTGGTCCCGGTCGGCGGCCGTGGACCACCGTCACTGGCAGGTTGAGCCAGGCGCCGGTGAAGAGCCGGGCCAAGGGCAGCTCGAGCCGCGCGGTGGCGCCGGCGGGGACCCGGAACTCGCCGACCCGGATCTCTTCAGCCACGGATCCGATCTCGGGTCTTCCCTCGTTGGGCGTGCTTCTCCAGGAACTCGATGACCAGCCCCGCGACGTCCACCTGGGAGGCCTTCTCGATGCCTTCGAGCCCGGGGGACGAGTTGACCTCGAGGATCATGGGCCCGCGATCCGAGCGGATCAGGTCGACGCCCGCGACGTTGAGACCCATGGCCTTGGCGGCGGCGATGGCGGTCCTGCGCTCCTCGGGGGAGAGCTTGACCGCTTCGGCCTTGCCGCCGCGATGGAGGTTCGAGCGGAACTCTCCCGGCGGACCCTGACGGCGCATCGAAGCGATGACCTTGCCACCGACGACGAAGGCGCGGATGTCGGCGCCCTTGGCCTCGGCGATGAACTCCTGGACGAGCATGTAGGCGTTGAGCTGACGCACCGTCGCCATCACCGATTCGGCGCCCTTGCGCGTCTCGGCGAGCACCACGCCGATACCCTGGGTGCCCTCGAGCAGCTTGATGATCATCGGAGCGCCGCCGACCATGTCGATGAGCCCGTCGAGATCCTTGGTCGAATGGGCGAAGCCGGTGACCGGCATGTTGATGCCTTCGCGCGACAGCAGCTGGAGAGACCGCAGCTTGTCGCGGGCGCGGGTGATGGCCTGGGACTCGTTGGCCGGGAAAACGCCCATCATCTCGAACTGGCGCACGACGGCGGTGCCGTAGAAGGTGTTCGAGGCACCGATCCGCGGGATGACGGCGTCGAAGTCGAGGCTCTTGCCGGCGAGGACCACGTGGGGATTGCCGGCGTGGATGTTCATATAACAGCGCAGGTAGTCGACTACCTGCACCTCGTGGCCGCGCGATTCGGCGGCTTCGCGGAGACGACGGGTGGAGTAGAGCTGGGGACCGCGGGAGAGGATTCCGATTCTCATGAGCCTTCCTGGGGAGTCGAGGTGGGAGAGGGCTTCTCGCGCCGCTGGCGGGGCCCCTGCTCGGAGGGTTTGCCAGAGAGGAAGGAGCGCCCGGGATCGACGAGACAGCGGTGGCGGATCGCCTGGCGGCCGAGAAGCATGCGAAAACCCATCATGTCACGCCGCACCAGAGTGACCTCGATGGGCCATTCGTTCTCACCGAGGCGTAACCGAGTGACGATCACCGGCCGAACGCTCACCTTGCCCGTCGAGGGTCGCACGGAGCGCTCGTCGACCACTCGCGCTTCGACGGTGATGCTGCTTTCGCTGCTGCGCTGGTCCGGGTGCACCTCGAAGCGCACCCAGGCTTCGCCGTTCTTGGTCAGGCGGCGGATGCCGAAGGCGTGGAGCGCCGAGGTTCGTGCTCCGGTGTCGACCTTGACCTTGATCTGGGCAATCCCGAGCTCGGGAAGGGCGACCCACTCGCGCCAGCCGACGTGCGGTAGGTCCCGGGGCGGGCGCCGCTCGCGGACCTTCTTCTTCCTGGCGGGCGTCGCGGCCCCGTTGCCGGCCGAGTGGGGCGCGTCGGGAGAGCCCTTCGGGAGGTTCCGATGAGAGGGCGGTTCAGCCATGATGAGGGTCCTCTCTGCAACACGAAAAAGCTCCGCGGTGCCCACCGAAGTCCCAGAGGGCCTTCGGGCGCCGCGGAGCTTTCACCGGCGCGAAGCCGTCCGCTGGAGGAGTCTTAGCGGAACGACTCGAAGAGGTCGAAGAACTGGGTGCCGTCGGTGTTCAGGTCGACACCGCCGACCGCGCCCCAGCGGACGAAGTCGACGTTGACTTCGTCGTTGTCGAGGTTCGAGACCGTGCTGACGAGGACACCGTCGAGCCAGACGCGCATCACGCCGTCGGCGGCACCCGGGCCGGAGGAACGAGTCCAATCGACCTCGAGGACCGACGGGCCCTCGGGGATGGTGATCCAGTCGGAGGTCTGCCACACGGCGCTCGACTCGTTCATGTGCGACTTGACGCGGTAGAAGTTGGTGCCGTTGCCGTCACCCTTGCGGTAGGTGACGTTGATGCCACGGTACTGGGTCGGGGTCTCGCGGAAGGCCGTGAACTGCTTGTACCGCTTGTTGTTGTCCATGATGACGTCGTTGGGATCGAAGCGGTAGCGGAACACGTAGTGGGTCTCGGCGTTCGGGGTGGCGTCCTCGACATAGGCCCGAGTGGTGGTCATCGGGTCGAAGGTCACGCCCATGCCGAAGCTGCCGTCGATGGCAGCGCCGTTGGTGACGGCCAGGGTCGCGGCCGAGGCGGGGACGGCGAAAGCGGCGACGGTGAGCGCGAGCGCGGCACCGAGGACGAGCAGCCGGCTGTTCTTCATAGCGTAGACCTCACTCATGGTTCTCCTCCCGAAGTTGGCTCGAAAAGCTGGACGACATTCTAGAGCAGCTGCCCGGATAGAGCAAGCCCCGTACTCCACGGTCACCGCCCCTGCGATGAATCCGATCCGGTGCGAGTGCTACGATCGCCGAGCTGCGGCGTAGTCTACCGCGAAATCGATCCCACCGTGCCAGCAAGCCCCGAAACACCCCCCGCTTCGGTCTTCGACCAGCTGCGATCCTGGCTGCAGGTGGTCGAAGACGCTGCGCCCGAGTCGCCGTCGAGACTGTTGCTGTCGGTACTGGTCGTCCTGTCGATCTGGCTGCTCCGGCGCTTGCTCTTCGCCGCCGCCGAGCGCCTCGAGGGTGACGCCGCGGCGCGCTATCGCTGGCGCAAGCTCAGCACCTACGCCACCACGCTCCTCGCGATGGTGATGCTGGGGCTGGTCTGGTTCGAGCGCTTTCAGAGCATCACGACTTTCCTCGGCCTGGTTTCCGCCGGTCTGGCCATCGCCCTGAAGGATCTGGTGGTCGGTTTCGCCGGCTGGATCTTCCTCCTGGTGCGCAAGCCCTTCGACCTTGGCGACCGCATCGAGCTCGGCGGCCTGCGCGGCGACGTCATCGACATCCGGCTGTTCAAGTTCACGTTGATGGAGGTGGGCAACTGGGTGGCGGCGGACCAGTCGACCGGGCGGGTGATCCACGTCCCCAACGGCAAAGTGCTGACCGACGTGCTGTTCAACTACAGCCGCGGCTTCCAGTACCTGTGGCATGAGATCCCGGTGCTGGTGACCTTCGAGAGCAACTGGAAGAAGGCGAAGAAGATCCTCAGCGAGATCGCCGAAGAGATCCAGCCGGAGCTCTCCGACGAGGCCGCGGCCGCGCTCAAGCGGGCCTCGTCGCGCTACATGCTCTACTACAACCGCCTGACGCCCATCGTCTACACGAGCATCGAAGACAGCGGCGTCCTCCTCACCATCCGCCACTTGAGCCCGCCCCGCGGCCGCCGCACCCTCACCGAATCGATCTCCGAAGCCATCCTCGAGCGCTTCGCCGAGCACGACGACATCGACCTGGCGTACCCCACCCAGCGGTTCTACGACAACCGTCGGGAAGGGAAGAGTCGAGCGGGTGGGGTACCGGCCGAGCCGGGCGGGAACGGCTGCTAGAGATTCCGCCGATACTCCCCACCCACCTCGTANNGCGTGGGTGATCTCGCCGAGGGAGCAGTGCTCGACGGCGTGCATGAGCGAGGCGAAGAGATTGCCGCCTTCGAGGGCGGTTTCCTGGAGGTGACGGAGGGCGGCGGGGCTGTCGGCGGCGTGGGCGTTGTGGAAGGCGCGCAGACGGTCGATGCACAGCTCCTTTTCTTCCTTGGTGGCGCGGCTGAGCTGGATCTCCTGCGGGATCTGTGCGGTCTCAGGGTTTTTCGACAGGAAGGTGTTGACGCCGACGATGGGCAGCTCGCCGCTGTGCTTGAGCTGCTCGTACTTGAGCGAATCACCTTGGATCTCGCCGCGCTGGTACTGGAGCTCCATGGCACCGAGGACGCCGCCGCGTTCGGTGAGGCGGTCGAACTCGGCGAGGACGGCCTCCTCGACCAGGTCGGTGAG
>JAGQSE010000055.1 GCA_020439725.1 Acidobacteriota bacterium | reverse complement strand
CCACAACGTCGGCGGTCTGCCCGAGAAGCTCGGCTTCGAGCTGGTCGAGCCGCTGCGCTTCCTGTTCAAGGACGAGGTCCGCCAGCTGGGCCGCGAGCTCGGTCTGCCCGAGGAGTTCATCCAGCGTCACCCCTTCCCGGGTCCGGGGCTCGCGGTGCGCATCTTGGGCGAGGTCACCGAGGAGCGCGTGGCGCTGCTCCAGGAGGCCGACGACATCTTCTTGAACGAGCTCCGCGAGAGCGGCTGGTACGAGCGCACCAACCAGGCCTTCGCGGTGCTGCTGCCGGTCAAGGCGGTGGGGGTGATGGGCGACCTCAGGACCTACGAAAACGTCGTCGCGCTGCGCTCGGTGGACACCCAGGACTTCATGACCGCCGACTGGAGCCAGCTGCCCTACGAGCTCCTCGGCCGCGTCGCCAACCGCATCGTCAATGAAGTGCGGGGCATCAACCGCGTGGTCTACGACGTCACCAGCAAGCCCCCCGGCACCATCGAGTGGGAGTGACCGGCGGCCGCCTGGGTCTCGATCCGGTCACTCCTCGGCGTCGAGGATGATCGGGACGATCTTCTCCGGTTTCTTGCGCAACGCCTTGGCCAGCCGCTCGGCGAGGGCGCGCTGCTGCCCCTCGACGTCCGTCTTGGCGGGTACCCAGCCGCCGGCGATCATCGAGTGCCCGCCGCCCTTGCCGCGACGCCCCACCAGCCGCCGCATCAGCTGACCCGCCTCGGCTCGCGGGTTGGTGGTGCGGATCGACAGGAAGACACGCTCGGCGAAACGGCCGGTGCACAGCGACCAGGTCTTGCCCTCGAGCCGCAGCAGGAGATCGGCGATTTCGGGGACGATGTCGGGTTGCTCGACGTCGCCGAGGTGGCTGATCACCAAGGTGTCGACGGTCTGAAGGCTCTCGAGAGCCCGGCGTAGGGTCGCGAAATAGTCGAGGGGCAGCGGTGCGTTCTGGATCCGCCCCAAGAGCCGCTTGTTGGCCCGCGGCAACATCTCGTCGTAGAGCGCCTTGTCGGGGCCGGCGGACTCGCGGGCGAAATCCTGGGTCTCGGAACGGATGGCGTAGACCAGCGCCGTGGCGGCGGAGTGGGGGATCTTGAGACCAGCTGCCAGGAGGTACTCGGCGACGATGGAGGCGGTGGCACCATAGTCGACCCGGATGTCGACCAGCGGCACCTGCGAGGTGGCTCGGCGCTGCGGGTGGTGATCGATGACCAGCGTCGGCACCGTCGCTTCGGGCAGCGAGTTGTTGCCGGTGCGAGGTTGGGTGTCGACCAGAGCGAAATGGCGGAACCGCGACAGGTCGAGGTTGCGGATGCTGGTCAGCTCGATCCCCAGGGCCCGGACCATCTCGCGGTTCTCGGCGCGCCCGACCAGCCCGCCATAGCCCAAGGTCGCGTCGAGCTTGAAGGCGTGGTGGAGGAGCCGCACGAGGAGCCACCCCGCCGCCAGCGAGTCCGGGTCCGGATTGTCGTGGGTCAGGACCAGCCAGCGGCCCGGGTCCCGGGACTTCTTGCGGGCCTTGTCGACGAAGCTCTCGAGGGCGGCGAACCGTTCCCGTGTCAGGTCGCTGATCATCTGTGCTGGGGTTCGCGAGGTCGACCGTTGCCGTGAGGACGAAGTCGATGGAGAAGGCGAAACCCTACCACAGCGACGCGCGGTCGGGAGGGGCCTGCCGGAGCTCTTGAGGACCCGACTCAGGCGGTGCGTTCGACGTCCGCGAGGGCCTCGCGGGCCGCGGTGACATGCTCCGCCGGCACCAGCACCTGGATCTTGACGATGGCCAGGAGGACCCGCAGCAGGCTCCGCAGGTGGTACGACTTCGCGAGCATCGGCACGCCCTTCCCGCTCAGTCGAGCCTGCAGAGCCCTGGCCCGGGCGGCATCGTCGAGCTCGCCGATCTCGACAACCTCGCGATGCTCCGCCAGGAACCGCCCTTCGTCGACCAGGTCAAGGAGCAGCATCAACCCCGGTACCGCCAGCGCCACCGCCAAAAGCACGGTGAAACCCCCGGCCAACTGACGCTCGAGAGCTCCGGTGACGACCAGCACCAGGAGGACCACCGCCAGCCCGGCACCGATGGGGGAGCGGAGGAACGCCTTGAGATCGGTCCGTAGAGACACCCCGGGTACCCCCACCGAAGCCCCCCGCCCCTCCGCGCGCAGCTTGAGCGCCAGCAGCACCCCGATGACCAGGGCGACAAGCACCGGGTAGAAGGCGAGGATCCAGGTCGGTCTGTCCGGGGCGGTGGAGGAGGGGAACGGGGTGCCGTGGATCTGCGCCAGGATGCGATCGCGGAGCGCGAGCACCTGGAGCTGAGCCGGCCCCCAGGCGAGGAGCAAGGCAAAGCCGCTCCCGAGCCCGTTCCGCGTCGTCCAGCCGCCCAGCCCGTAAAGCAGCGCCGAGCCCGCGACCAGCACGACGGCCAGAACGCCCAACGGCACCCCGCTCGAAAGCCGGACGAGCTCCTGACCAAAGGACTCCCCGGCCTGACGGAGAAAGGTGGCCATGCCAAACGCCTGGATCGCCGCGATCAGGACCGAGACGACGATCGAGGCATGCCGCAACGTCCGCTGCCCGGCCTCACCACCCCGCCGAGCGCGTCGCCACGCCGGGACCACCCGCGCGAGCAGGCCGACGATGAAGAACCCGGTAACGAAGGGCATCAACCCTAGCGCCACCAGGCTGATCATCGGCAGCCCTTCCTCGAAGTACCGCCCCGAAGCCGCCCAAAACGCCCGCACCGCCCCCTGATCCACGAGGGGCGCCGGCACATACCGCAGCAGCCCAAACGCCACCACCAACCCCACCGAAACCGCCAGTCGCTGGTAGAGACCTCGACCCCGAGCCCGCCCCGCCGATTCGCCCGCCGTCGTAGCGATGGACATACCCCGAGCCTCCGATGTTGGGTTGCTGCCCGTGTTTTGGTGGGAGCTTAGCTGCGGGGTGGGGAGGGGGGCAACAAGATAGTCGACGACTCTGCAATTCCCCCAAACGATAGGCTCCCCCGTGGCGGGTCGGGTGAGCGTAGCTCAGTGCAAGTCCGGCCCTTGGAACGGGCAATCGGAAGTGAGACCTATTTAATCAGTAGATTTTTTGGTTTGACGCCGCCGTGGTTTGGCAAGAGAGGTCAATTCAGTTCTGATGGATAGCTCTTGGATAACGGATGCCGCCAGAGCATCTCCCAGAGTTTCTTTCCGTCGTCAACTTGCTTCTCGTCGCTAGTGAAGGTCGTTTCCAAGATGTCGATCTGATCATTCCTGACGTGACCCCTTGAGACTCTTTCGTTGTTGAAGATCACCAGGTCTACGTCGAGGTACTTGCTTCCACGAGGCCCCAGACTGCTGGCATCTAGGTACTTGACTTCGATCCTTTGTCCCTCGTTGACGAGTCTGTCGAGGTGTACCCTCAGGGATTTGTGGTTTAGCTGGTCCGCGGCGTCGAGGATGTAGAGCCGCTGAACGTTGACGTCTCGCTTGCTCGCGGCAATGATCTCGGCCTCGAGCTTTTCGAAATATCCAACCTCGAACTGTCCTTCGATGTCCTGCTCGAGAATGGGGGCGGTAGCGTAGTAGGATCC
>JAGQSE010000054.1 GCA_020439725.1 Acidobacteriota bacterium | reverse complement strand
AGCTACACGATCGACGTCTACCGCGGCGAGTCGGCGGCGCTGCGCAATTTCGTCGACTTCGCCTGCTATGTCTCGATGTTCCCGCAGCTCGTCGCCGGGCCCATCATCCGTTTCTCCGAGGTCGCCGACCAGCTGCGGAGCCGGAGCCACACCCTCGAGAAGTTCGCTCGCGGCGGCGCCTTCTTCTGCCTCGGCATGGCCAAGAAGGTGCTCCTTGCCAACCCTTGCGGCCGCATCGCCGACCTGGCCTTCGACGCCGGCTCGCTCCACACCCTCGACGCGTGGGTGGGCGCGCTGGGCTACGCCTTCCAGATCTATTTCGACTTCAGCGGCTACTCGGACATGGCCATCGGCCTCGGGCTGATGCTCGGCTTCGTCTTCCCCAAGAACTTCGACTCGCCCTACCGCTCGCGCTCGCTCACCGAGTTCTGGCGCCGCTGGCACATCTCGCTATCGAGCTGGTTGCGCGACTATCTCTACGTCCCCCTGGGCGGCAATCGCCGCGGGCGCGTCCGCACCTACGTCAACCTGGCGCTGGTGATGCTCCTCGGCGGGTTGTGGCACGGCGCGTCGTGGAACTTCGTCGTCTGGGGCGGCATCCACGGCACCGGGCTGGCCCTCGAGCGGGCGCGGGGCAAGACGGGGTTCTTCGCCCGCCTGCCGGCGGTGGCGCAAACCGCCTCGACGTTTTTCTTGGTGCTCGTCGCGTGGGTCTTCTTCCGCGCCGCGGACCTGCCGTCGGCCCTCGCCTATCTCGGCGCGATGGCCGGTCTCGGCGAGGCCCAGCCCGCTGCAGGACTTCTGGGAGGGCTGCTGTACACGCCCTATCACCTGCTCGCGCTGACGCTGGCGGCGGCGATCACCTGGGGGGCGCCGCAGACCTGGGATTGGACCCGCGAGCTCGGCGGCGTCAAGGCCGCCGCGTGTCTCGGCGTCTTCTGGCTGGCCCTGGCGGCGCTCCTGGTCCAGGGCTACAACCCCTTCATCTATTTCATCTTCTGATGGGCATCTTCTGATGGGCATCTTCTGATGGGCATCCTCTGACATGAGCACGCCCCACGATCTCGAGCTGGAACGCATCCTCCAGGCCCGCCGGGAGGTCGGCACGACGACCGTCCACCCCCCGGTGGCGCGCTGCCTGGTCGCGGTCTTCCTGCTGACGCTGGTGACCGTGCCGCTGATCGACCAGCTGGCCGGCGGCGTCGGGTCCGCCGCCGCCGAGCGCCTCGCCGTCGCCCTGGGGCGTGCCGCGGAAACCCTCGGTGCCGGCCGGCCCATCGCGGCGAACCGCGAGCTCCTGGGCCAGATCGAGACCGTCGAGGACGAGCTCGAGGAGGACTCCGCGACCGCCGCGGCGCTGCGGCCGGAGCTCCAGGGCGTCCTCACCGGCTGCCTCGGCAGCGGCAACGAGAAGGCGCTGGTGGGACGCCACGGCTGGCTGTTCTACCGCCCCGACGTCGAATACCTGACCGGCCCAGGATTCCTCGAGCCCCGTGTCCTCGAACGCCGCGCGCGCGGCGGCAAGAGCTGGCGTCACCCGCCGGAGCCCGATCCGCGACCCGCGCTGGTGGCGCTGGCCCGCGCCTTCGCCGACCGCGGCGTCCACTTCGTCCTCCTGCCGGCGCCGGCGAAGCCTATGGCGGCGCCGGAGGAGCTGTCGGCACGCTTCGCCGGCCGCACGGGGGCTCAGGCCTCTGGTCGAGAGCTCCAGAACCCCTCCTGGGAGCGTTTCCGAACCGATCTCGCCGCGGCGGGGGTCGAGGTCGTCGACCCGCCCCCGGCGTCCTTCCTGCGCACCGACAGCCACTGGCGCCCCGACGCCGTCGACGCCACCGCCGCGGCGCTGGCGCGGCGGATCGAGGACCAGGGGCTCCTCACCGACATCCCCGAGGCGGCCTTCTCGTGGCACCGGGAGACGCGAGTCGTCACCGGCCACGGCGACCTGGCGGGGATGCTCGAGCTGCCCGCAGGTTGGCGGCTCATCGAGCCTGAAACGGTCAAGGTCGAGCGCGTCGAGGGTCCCGGCGGCGAGCCGTGGCGGTCGGATCCCGGCGCCGCCGTGCTGCTCTTGGGTGACAGCTTCACCAACGTCTATTCGCGCGCCGAGCTTGGCTGGGGCGACTCGGCGGGGCTCGCGGAGCAGCTCTCCTTCCACCTCGAGCGGCCGGTGGACGTCCTGGCCATCAACGACGGCACCGATCTCGACGTTCGCCGCCGCATCGCCGGTTGGCCGCCCGAGCGCCTGGCACCAAAACGGGTGGTGATCTACCAGGTGGCGCTCCGCGAGCTCGCCTTTGGCGACTGGCAGCCGGTGGATCCGCCGCTGCCACCGGTCGCCGTGGGCGGCGCAGCCACCGAGGAACCTGCCACCGGGGCGAGCCAAAGGATCCGGGTCCGCGCTACCATCGCGGCGGTGGCGGCGGTCCCGGACCCGAGCTCGACGCCCTACCGCGACGCCTTGGTGGCGCTGCGGCTCGATTCGGTACGGGTTCAAGGGGACGCCGAGCGGCGCGGCTTCCCCGATGAGATCCTCACCTACACCTGGGGAATGCGCGACCGTTCCCTCACCGATGCCGCCCGCTGGCTCCCCGGCCGCCAGGTGGAGCTCACGCTCACTCCCTGGGCCGAGGTGGCACCGCAGCTCGAGACCTTCCAACGATTGGAGCTGGACGATGAACGAGCCCTCTTCCTCGACACCTACTGGTTCGGACCCCGCTGAGGAGGCCCCTCGCCTCGGCCGCACCGGGACGAGCCGTCCCCCACGTTCCGGCCGGTTCCTGGCTGGCCGATCGGTAGCCGGCCGATCGTTGGCCGCGGCGCTTCTACTTGCACCGCTGCTGGCAACGGGAGTCGCCTGCAACCAGCCGCCGGGAGAGCAGGTCTCGGGGACCGCGGCGGCGGAGACTCGCGAGGCCGACCCGGCGGACTTCGTCCAGCGCCTCGCCAAATACTCGGACTTCGCCGCCGCCGAGGGTCGTACCGTGGTCGCCGGCAACGAAGGGTGGCTCTTCTTCCTCCCCGAGCTCCAAAGCCTCGCGGCGGGTCCGTTCTGGGGCCCTACCGACGCTCAGGGACAGCCACGATCGCAGAGCGACGACCCGCTGCCGGCGATCCTCGACTTCCGTGACCAGCTCGAGGCCGCCGGCGCCCAGCTCCTTCTCGTCCCGGTACCGGCCAAGGCCAGCCTCTACCCGGACCGGCTCTTCGACGACGTCACCGTCGGCGTACCCGGCGACCTCGCACCCTACGGCGGCGCCCACCAGGCCTTCCTCGACGAGCTCGCGGCGCGCGGGGTCCACGTCCTCGACCTCTATCCACTGTTCGCAGCGCGGCGCTTCGACGGCGGCGGCCGGCTCTATTGCCGCACGGACACCCACTGGTCCGGCCGGGCATGCCAGCTCACCGCCGAGGCCATCGTCCGCCGGGCCGTGGACGAGGGTTGGATAGGCGCCGAAGAGCCGTCGCCCTACCGCTCCGAAACGAAACCGGTGGAGATCCGCGGCGACCTGTGGCGCGACCTTCCCGAGCCGCGGCCGCCGGTCGAGACCCTCGAGCTAGCCCTGGTCGGGTCGGGTCCGGACCTGGCACCGGTGGAGGTCGACCGGTCGAGCCCGGTGCTGGTGCTCGGAGACAGCCACGCGCTGGTGTTCCACGCCGGCGGCGACCTCCACAGCCAGCAAGCCGGGCTCTCCGATCAGCTCGCCCTCGGCTTCGGATTCCCCATCGACCTCATCGGGGTACGCGGCTCCGGCGCCGACGCGGCGCGGATCAACCTGCTGCGCCGCGGTACCGGCGCCGCGGGCAAGAAGCTGGTCGTCTGGGTGTTCAGCGCGCGCACCTTCACCGAGCGCGGGGTGTGGAAGACGATCCCGCTCCTGCCACCCGAGGGGTGAGCTCAGCTCCCCTTCGGTGTCTCGCGCTCGGGTCCCGGGCGCAGGGAGGGGATGCCCGAGTAGGGCAGCTCGTCGCGAAAGCGCACCTCGACGTCGAAGTCGTCGCCGTCGACGAAGCGCTCGGCGAGCCACTGGCCGACGAAGGCCTCGACCCGCTGGCGAGCGGTCTCGCGGACCAGGGGGATGTTCTCGCGGGCGCGCTGGAAGGACAGATGCGTGATGCCCTCGCGGAGCCGGTCGAGGGCCTGCTGCTCGTCGCGCAGCAAGCTGCCGGCGGCCACCTCGAGACGGAGCTTCGACACGTCCACCGCCGGGGTGTTGAAGCGGATCGGCGGAGCCACGACGTGGATGCGATGACCGTCGCTGGTGAACTCCCAGCGGCCGTCGAGATCGACGTAGTAGGTGGTCTCCACCGGAGCCGTCGCGCGCACGACGATCGCCGGTAGCTCGAGATAACCCCACAGCGTGCTCGCGGCGTCGCGGCGCTCGAAGACCTCGGTCTGCTTCAGGGTCGCGAACTGGAAGTAGCTCGAGCCTTCGATCTCGGTGGCATAGCTGAGGAAGGAAGTGGTGACGGTCCCTTGGTTGAAGGCCGCCGCCACCCGACCGAGGTCCGCGAGCACCTTGCGCCCTTCGGCGACGGCTTCGCCGGGAATCTTGCGCAGCGAATGGAAGACGTAGAGGAAGGTGCCGAGAAGCATCGCGACGACGCCGAGCACCGCCACGGTCCGAGCCCACGTGCGGTGGTGACTCGGCGGCGGACTCTGCAGCGAGGGCATCGCGGTCAGCTTAGCATGGTGTTTCGCCTGCCGATTGAACACCACGGCCTGATAGAATCCGGCGTCTGCCCGAACTGCCCATGACCTGCCCAAACCTGCCTCGGCACCCGCCGTCTCCACCGTGACCGACCGACGCCGTCCCGACGACGAACGCTGGGAGCACCTGCACGAGGAGGAGGCTCCCAACTACGAAAAGCACGCCTGGAAACGCGGCAAGAAGAAGCCGCGACGACGCACCACCGCCGCGGGCAAGGACGCCGCATCTCCCGATGCCAGCTGGGCCCAGGTGCTGGCGGTGGGGGCCCGCCGGTGCACCGTCCAGCTGGGGGATCGCGAGCTGTCGTGCCGACTGCCCTCGAACCTCTCGGTCCGCCAGCAGGCGGACGTGGCGGTCGGCGACCGGGTGCGCATCGAGACCGACCGCGGCACCCACTGGGTGCGCGAGGTGGCGCCGCGGAAGACGGTGCTCTCCAGACCCGACCCGCGCAACGCGCGCCTCGAACGCGTCATCGCCGCCAACATGGACC
>JAGQSE010000053.1 GCA_020439725.1 Acidobacteriota bacterium | reverse complement strand
GAGCCGCCGGCGGAGTCACCCTCGACCAGGAAGAGCTCGGAGCGCTCGGGGTCGCGTTCGGTGCAGTCGGCGAGCTTGCCCGGCAGGTTCGAGGAGTCGAGGGCGCCCTTGCGCCGCGTCAGGTCGCGGGCGCGGCGGGCGGCCTCGCGGGCGCGGGCGGCGTCGACGCACTTCTCGACGATGCGCCGGGCGACCTTGGGGTTCTCCTCGAGGTAGGTGGCCAGTTGGTCGCCCACCATCTGCTCGACCCAGGTCTTGACGTCCGAGGAGACCAGCTTGTCCTTGGTCTGGCTCGAGAACTTGGGATCGCGGACCCGCACCGAGACCACCGCCGTCAGACCCTCGCGGATGTCGTCGCCGCTCAGGTTCTCCTTGAGGTTCTTGGTCAGCCCGGTCTCGGTGGCGTAGTTGTTGATCGTTCGCGTCAGCGCCGCCTTGAAGCCCGACAGGTGGGTGCCGCCGTCACGGTTCTTGATCGTGTTGGTGAAGCAGAAGATCTGCTCCTGGTAGCTGTCGTTCCACTGCAGGGAGATCTCGACCCGCTGCGGACCGATCTCGTCGTCGCGGTGGTCCTCGAGCGAAATCGGCGTCGGGTGGAGCACCGTCCGATTGCGGTTCAGGTGCTCGACGAAGCTCTCGATGCCACCGGCGTACGCGAAGTCGGCGTGTTTGTCGCTGCGTTCGTCGGTGAGCGTGACGTGGACGCCCTTGTTCAAGAAGGACATCTCACGGAGGCGCTGAGACAGGAGGTCGAAGCTGAACTCGAGCACCGAGAAGATCGTCGGATCCGGCCGGAAGCGGACCCTGGTCCCCGTCTTGCTGGTCTTGCCGATGGCCTCGATGGGCGCCTCGGGGATGCCGCGGTGGTAGGTCTGGGACCACACCTTGCCCTCGCGCTTGATCTCGAGCTCGAGGGTCTCGGACAAGGCGTTGACCACCGACACGCCGACGCCGTGAAGACCTCCGGAAACCTTGTAGGAGTTGCTGTCGAACTTACCGCCCGAGTGCAGCTCGGTCATGATGACCTCCGCCGCCGAGCGACCCTCGCCCTTGTGCAGACCCACCGGGATGCCGCGGCCGTCGTCGACCACCGTCACCGAGTCGTCGGCGTGGACGATGACGTCGACCCGCGAGGCGTAGCCCGCCTGCGCTTCGTCGATCGAGTTGTCGACCAGCTCGAAGACCATGTGATGCAGACCCGAAGCGTCATCGGTGTCGCCGATGTACATGCCGGGACGCTTGCGGACCGCATCGAGACCCTTCAAGACCTTGATGCTGTCGGCACCGTAGTCCGACGGATTGAGGCTTCGTTCCAGCGTGGGTTCGCTCAAGGATCGCTCTCCGTGGTCGACTGCCCGGGGGTGGAGCCAGGCCCCGGACCCGAAGGCCTCCCCCTATCCGGGGCGGCCGGTGGAGTCCGGGATACGGCCGGCTCGGTGCTCGTCACCGCCCGCGGGCCTGGGGCACGCCCGGCCGGGTGGTCCAGGACCCCGTGGATCGTGCCGGCTCGCGCTTTGGGGTTGGTGAGCTACCGGGCGTGAACACACCTCCTCGGGAGGTGCGGAACTTTTAGATCATAGCAAAAACCGGCCATTTTTGCACCCCGGCGGGTCACTCGTAGGTGCCGGTTTTTCAGTAGCTTAGACGGGGCACCGCCCATGGCGTGGGCAGGCCACCGGAGGAGGTCTCAAGAAACGCCTCCCGCGCTCACGGACCAGCGCCGATCAAAGCCGACGCCGCGCCACACGTCATCGCGGTTCGAGGTGGCGAAGAGCTGGCCGGCACCCGCGAAGATCCGCCAAACCGCCTCGAGGGTCGTCGGCGCGAGCTCGGTGTCGGCGTCGTCGAGCAGGTAGAGGGGGGCATGGCCGAGCTCGGCGAGCACCCGTCCGTGGGCTCCGAGAAGACAAAGCCCCACCGCCTTCCTCTCACCGGCGGAGGCCACCCGGCGCAGCTGGTGATCCGCCCAGGCGATGACCAGGTCGTCGCGATGCGGTCCCAGAAGCGGCATGCGGCGCTGGCGTTCGCGAGGCTCTGCACGCTCGAGGGCGGCGAGGATGTCCTCCGCTCCCCCATTGCCGCGCCGCGGGGAGGGGCGGTAGCGCAGCTCGACCTTGGGAAAGGCCAGCCCGGCCTCGCCGAGAACGGTGCGGAAGGCCTCGCCGAGCTGCGCGACATAGGCGCGGCGGAGCGCGATGAGCTCCGCCGCGGCGGTGGCGAGGAGCTCGTTCCAGGTGGCGAGCCCCGAACCGCCGTGTTGGAGCAGCTGCCGCTTTTGGGCCAGAACCCGGCGATAGCGGGTGAGGGTGGCGAGGGCAGCGGGGCGGGTACCGATCACCCCACGGTCGAGGAAACGCCGGCGGACCTCCGGAGCTCCGGTCAAGAGCTCCCCCTGTTCAGCGGTCCAGGCGACGACGGGCAACACCTCGAGATGCTCGGCGAGGCTGGTGCCATGGCCGTTGACCGCGCGGGTCCGTTGTCCCGCGCTCCAGACGACCTCGAGACGCACCCGGGCCGCCGCCTCGACCTCGGCGGCGAGGCGGAACGAGTCGCTGCCGTGACGACAGCAATCGGCGAGCTGTGCGGTACGAAAGCTCCGCGTCGTGGCGACGAGGTACATCGCCTCGAGGATGCTGGTCTTGCCGGCGCCGTTGCCACCGAGGAGCAGGTGGGAGCCGGCTCCGGGCCGCCACCGGAGCGGCGCGAGGTTCCTGAAGCGGTCGGCAGCGAGCTCGGCGAGCAAGGCGGGGATGACGTGCCGCAGGTCAGAGACGCATCGGCATGATGACGCACAGGTAGCGGCGATCGGCGCCGTCCACCGGGTGCCCCACACACTGGCTGTTCTCGTCCTTGAGGTCGAGGCGTACCGAGTCGGTCTCGACGGCGGCGAGGAACTGCGAGACGTAGTCGGGGTTGAGCCCCAGCTGGAAGCTCGTCCCGTCGTAGTCGCAAAGGATCTCCTCGGAGGCCTCGCCGAGATCCGGGTTGGCGGCGGAGATCACCAGCTGCCCTGGGGCGAAGCTCATCCGGACCCCGCGCGCCCGGTCGCCGGTCAAGAGCGCCACGCGCTGCACCGACTCGAGCAGACGGCGGGTGTCGAACACCACCTGCTTGTCGTTGTCGGTGGCGATGACCCGTTCGTAGTCGGGAAAGGTGCCCTCGAGGATGCGGCAGATGAGCTCGCGCCGGCCGAGCCGGAAGGACAGGTGGTGAGCGCCGCGGCGATATGCCACGTCGCCCTTGCCGTCGAAGCGCTGGAGCTCCTGGAGGGCCTTGCGCGGCACCAGCACCGAGGGTGGCTCGCCGTCGGTGGCCGGTGCGCCCTCGAGGTCCGCCTCGACCACCGCCAGGCGGTGTCCGTCGGTGGCGACGAGCTCCAGGGACTCGGGCTTGATCTTGAGCAGCGCACCGTTGAGCTGGAAGCGCGACTCGTCGGCGGAGATGGCGAAAATCACCTTCGAGATCATCCGCTTGAGATCCTTGAACGGGATCTCGACGCTGCTCGCCTCGTCGACCTCGGGGAGGGTCGGAAAGTCCTCCGGCGCCAAGCCGTGGATCTTGAAGCGCGAGCTCTCGGCGGTGATCGTGAGCTCCTTGGGCTCCTCGAGGGTCAGGGCCACCTCTTCGCCGCGCAGCGACCGGATGATCTCCATGAACTTCTTGGCCTGGACGGCGATGCCGCCTTCGAGGGCGACGTCGGCCTCGCACCATGAGGTCAGGCTGACGTCGAGATCGGTGGCCGCGAGGTGGAGCTTGCCGTCCCGCGCTTGGAGCTTCAGATGGGAGAGAACGGGGATCGTGCTCTTGCGCTCGACGATGCCCTGCATGGGGGCCAGCTCGGTCAGGAACTCAGCGCGATCGAGACGGATTTCCATAGGGCCTTCTCCGTTGAAAAGAAGGGTGAATATACCATAGCCGTACGAAGTAGTAGGCGCTGTGGATCTGCGGAAAAGTGGTCCAAGTATCTCGTGACAGGCAAGTTACGCTTTCCACAGGAGGACGGGAAGCGGCTGTGGAAGAGCTGTGGGTCAACGTGGAAAAGGCGGCGGGGGGGTGGTTTTCCACAGCTTCTCCGCACAGCCTCCGCGGGGTTTCTCCACAGCTCGTCGAGGCGGGCATCGGGCTCAGGCGAAGTGGTCCTGGATGGTCCGCAGGGTCTGGTCGAGGTCCGGGTCCGAGGTCCGTGACTGCTCGATGTCCTTGACCGCGGCGATGACCGTCGAGTGATGCTTGTCGTTGAACAGCTTGCCGATCTCCGGGTAGGAGAGGTCCGTCACCTGGCGCAGCAGGAACATCGCTACCTTGCGCGGGAAGACGATCTGCCGCGAGTTGTTGCGGCTCTTGATCTCGCTCACCTTGAGTCCGTAGTGACGGGCGACGTACTTGATGATCTCCGCCGCCGCCGAGCGTCGGTCCTCGGTGGGCAGGATGTCCTTGAGGGTCTCGCGCGCCAGCTCGACGGTGACCGGCTTGGCGGTCAGCGAGGAGAAGGCGAGGACCCGGGTCAGGAGCCCCTCGAGCTCGCGGATGTTCGAACGCACCTGGCGGGCGATGAACTCCGCCACCGGGTCTTCGAGGTCGATACCCTCGGAGTCCGCCTTGCGCCTGAGGATCGCCACCTTGGTCTCGAGATCCGGTGGCTGGATATCCGCGATGAGCCCCCACTGGAAGCGGCTTCTGAGCCGTTCTTCGAGGGTCGGTATCTTTCGTGGTGTGGCGTCCGACGACAGGATGATCTGCTTCTGGCTGGTGTAGAGCGTGTTGAAGGTGTGGAAGAACTCCTCCTGCGTCCGCTCCTTGTTGGCGATGAACTGGATGTCGTCGATCAAGAGCACGTCGATGTTGCGGTAGCGGTCCCGGAAGTCGGGCATGCGGTCGAAGCGGATCGAGTTGATCAGCTCGTTGACGAATTGCTCGGCCGCCAGGTACATGACGCGCAGGTGGCTGTGGTCCCGGAGGATCTTGTGGCCGATGGCGTGGAGCAGGTGGGTCTTGCCGAGACCGACCCCGCCATAGAGGAAGAGCGGGTTGTAGCTGTGCGAGGGGCTCTCGGCCACCGCTTGGGCGGCGGCGTGGGCGAACTGGTTCGAGCTGCCGACGACGAAGGTCTCGAAGGTGTATTTCGGGTCGAATCGCGGCTGGTCGGGCGCAGCCCCTTCATCCTCGTCATCGAGGGCGAAGAGGACCCGGAAGGACGCGCCCTTGGCGCGCGTGGCGGCGCCATCGAAGAGGCCGCGGTAGCTACCTTCGAGGGTGTGGACGAAACGGGCGTTGGGAGCCGAGAGGATCAGGCGGTCGCTGTGCTCGGAGCGGACCTTGAGGGGCTTTATCCAGGTCGCGAATTCTTCTGGGTCGAGTTGAAGCTGCAATTCCTTCTGGAGCAGCGCCCAGAGAGTTTGTGTCATGGCGGCGTCGTCAAGGGCAGAGAATCCACAGTTTTTCCACAAGCTGTGGAAAAGGAGCCGACCGTTCCAGCGGTCTGGAGAGAGGGGGTCGGGGGCCTGCCCGACGAAGCTCTGATGTTAGCACAGGGAGAAAGCGGCTCAAGGGGTCGAGAGCTCACGTCCCGTACATAGACGAGGTTGCCGGAGGTGCTCTTTCAAGGACAAGAATATCGTCTGGGCCGAAAGATCCTCGAGATGGTTTGAGCCGCTCTTGCCTGGCACATGGATTGCATAAGAAGTGGGTAACAGAGAGAGCAACCTCGGGGGAGGTTCCTCCAACCAGATCGAAACACACCGTTCGAGAGATCTTTCAAGATCACCCACCAAGAACGAGCTGACCCAAATTCCCCTTTCTACAGGGGTAGACCCTAGAAAAGACCAACCGAACGACGGAACCTCCCCCGTTCTCCCATCTCCTCGAACTCGCACCCCGCTTCCCCGATCCCCGGCGTCCCATCGCCTCCTGCCAAGAAGTGTCCGCCGCACTGCCACGGTGCTGCCGTTGAGGCCTCTGCCACTTAGGCATGTCGATTCGGCCGGCGACCTCGAGGATCGGCCAGAATGACCGTTCGGTTTGTTGGCGACGACCAACGTCTCCTCCTGACCTGGTATGACCGGCATCGCCGCGAGCTACCCTGGCGCCAGAACACGGACCCCTATCGCGTCTGGGTGTCGGAGATCATGCTCCAGCAGACGCGGGTCGAGACGGTCATCCCGTTCTACGAGCGCTTTCTCGAGCGCTTCCCGACGGTGAGCTCCCTGGCCGAGGCTCCGGTCGAAGACGTCCTAGCCCGCTGGTCGGGGCTCGGCTACTACCGACGGGCGCGCCAGCTCCATGCCGCTGC
>JAGQSE010000052.1 GCA_020439725.1 Acidobacteriota bacterium | reverse complement strand
CGCCTCGACCCCCGGCGGTACATAGCCGCTGAAGTGCGTGTTGAGCAGCAGCAGGGCCGGCGGCTGTCGGCCGAGCAGGGACGCCAGCTCGCTGGCTCGCACCCGGTGGCCGCCGGCGAGGACCAGATAGCTCTCCTCGTCGTCGAACCAGCCGTGGCCGGCGAAGTGGACCACGTCCCAGCGATTCGCCTGAAGCTCCGCGATGAAGCGTTCGGCGGTGGCGTCGGCGCCCTCGAGCACCTCGTGAACGGCGCCGGCGTCGGCGTAGGCGTCGGCGATGGCGGACGCCTCGTCGAGGGCGCCGGGGAGGTTCCCGGTGGGGTTGGCGAGGAGCAGCAGGGAGGGGCTGGGGCCGGTGGCCGGGTGGGCGGAGGCGTCGTCGTCGGGCTCGAGGCCGAGAGCGGTGCGGGCGAGAGCCAACCGAAGACCGATCGGATCTCCCGTCTGATGGCACCACTCCCAGGGCAGCCGGGCCAGCTCGCGAGCCACGTCGAGACGCAGCAGCGCGCCGTCGGGAAAGCCTTCGAGGGCTTCCCGCACATCCGGCGCCAGGGCTTCTTCGAGAACGGCGCCGACCTGGCGCACCGCCTCGGCGGCGTAGGGCGAGGTCCAGTTCACCGCGCGCTGCAGCGGTTCGGCGAGGCGCCGGCGGCTTGGCGGCGGCATCACGCCGTCGATGGGGCCGTCCTCGGTGTCGAGCCGTGATCTCAGACCGGCGGCCGTGGGGCGGAGCGTCAGGGTCGGGATCACCGGCACCTCCTCGAGGGCACCATGGCCGGCTGCGCCGCGGTCGGCGTCTCAAGAGCTGACCGGGGAACCATGGCTCCGGCCATGACCAGGCCGGGCCCGGCCGTCGCCGCTGGCTTCCCGCTCACGGGGTCCGGCTCGCACCGACGCAGCGCGCGCAGCGATCCCCGGCGGGGTAGCGCAGCAGGGCAGCCGAAGACGTCGGGCTCATGAGGTCGATGGGGTGTCTGCTTTCGCGAACGGGTTCGGAGGCGAGATTATAGGGTCTTCGAAAGTGCACGGGAGCATTTCGTTATGATTTGGGGCCGCGGCCATCGGGGCTACGATCCGGAAACGCCCGGAGTGCTGGTCCTGGCGGGTCGGGCGGGGGCCTCGGAGATAGGAGACATCATGCAACAGCGCACCCTGGGCCCCGGAGGCCCGACCGTTTCTGCCCTCGGCCTCGGCTGTATGGGGATGTCCGAGTTCTACGGCACCGCCGATCAGGCCGAGGCGAGATCGACGCTCCGCCGTGCGGTCGAGCTCGGCGTCACCTTCTTCGACACCGCGGACATGTATGGCGTCGGCAAGAACGAGCGGCTGGTGGGCGAGACGCTGCGGCCGGTGCGCGACCGCGTCTTCCTGGCGACCAAGTTCGGGGTCGTGCGCGAGCGCGACGGGCGGCGGATGGGGATCAGCGGTCGTCCCGAGTACGTTCGCTCGTGTTGTGATGCGAGCCTCCAGCGGCTCGGCGTCGACCACATCGACCTGTACTACCAGCATCGCCCCGATCCCGAGGTGCCCGTGGAGGACACCGTCGGCGCCATGGCCGAGCTGGTCGAGAAGGGCAAGGTGCGGTACCTGGGGCTTTCCGAGGTGACCCCCGAGCTCTTGCGCCGCGCCCACGCCGTGCATCCCATCACCGCGCTGCAGAGCGAGTACTCGTTGTGGAGCCGGGAGCCCGAGGACGGGGTGCTCGACACCTGTGCCGAGCTGGGCATCGGTTTCGTGCCCTACAGCCCCCTCGGGCGCGGCATGCTCACGGGCACGCTGCGTTCGGCGGACGACCTCGAGGAAGGAGACTTCCGGCGGCACAATCCCCGCTTTACGGGGGACAACCTGTCGCACAACCTCCGGCTGGTGACCGCGGTCGAGGCGCTGGCGGCGGAGAAGGGCTGCACGCCGGCCCAGCTCGCCCTGGCCTGGACCTTGGCCCGCGGCGAGTATCTGGTCCCCATCCCCGGGACGCGGCGGGTCCGCTACCTGGAGGAGAACCTGGGGGCCCTCGACGTGGCGCTCAGCCCCGAGGACCTGGCGCGCCTCGACGCCGCCTTCCCCCGCGGCGCCGCGGCCGGCACCCGTTACTAGCCTGCCGCGTCACTCGTCGCGGAGCGCCACCATCGGGTCGATGCGGGTGGCCCGGCGCGCGGGGACATAGATCGCGCCGAGGCCGATCACCGCGAGCACCAGCGCGACCCCGACGTAGCTGGCCACGTCGGTCTCGTCGACCACGCCCGGCAAGAGGGCCGCCACCGCCCGCGCGAGCCCGTAGGCGCCGAGGGCCCCGATCGCGATCCCGGCGGCGACCAGCTTCATGCCCTGGAGGACGACCAGGCCGACCACCACCCGCGGCTGGGCGCCGAGGGCCATGCGCACGCCGAGCTCGTGGGTCCGCTGGACGACGACGTTGCCCATCACCGCGTAGAGGCCGATCGCGGCGAGCACCAGCGCGAGCGCGGCGAAGGCCGCGAGGAGGGTGCTCGTGTAGCGGCGGGCCATGAGCGAGTGATCGAGGTGGGCGGAGTAGGGGCCGACGGCGAAGATCGGCTGCATCGGGTTGGCCTCGGCGACCGCCGCCCGCAGCGGCTCCATGACGTCCTCGATCGCCCCGGCGAAGCGGATGACGGCGTGGATGAAGATGATCCGCACCTGCTTCTGCGACGCCTCCGGGAGCTGGGCGAAGGCGTAGTACATCTGATAGGGGACCTTCTCCGGGGCGTCGGGCCCGTAGTGCTTGACGTGGCCGACGACGCCGATGATCTCGACGCTCCCCTGGCCGCTGAGCTTGTCGTCGATCCGCTTGCCGATCGGATCTTCGCCGGGGAAGAAGGCGTCGGCGAAGGCCTTGTCGATGATCAGCCCGGGGGGCGTCCCGGCGACGTCCTGGGGGCCGAAGGTGCGGCCGGCGAGGAGCGGGA
>JAGQSE010000866.1 GCA_020439725.1 Acidobacteriota bacterium | reverse complement strand
CCATGACCACCAGCGCCAGGGCCACCGGCAGCTCGAAGAACCTGCGTGACCTCATGCGGTCTCGGGCGCTGGCGGCGCGTGACGCCTTTCGAGATCGAGGACGGCCTCCTCGAGGTCCTGTCCCTCCTTGCGACGCCGCACGTCGAGGAAGAGGAGCACCAGACCGAAGCTGACGTAGATCTGGACCACCATCGAGGTCAGGGCGCCGAGGACCTGCTGCGGCACGGTCAGCCACAGCCAGCCGCTGTTGGCGATGGCGGCGGGGTCGCCGGTGGTGGCGTTGCGGAAGAACATCACCTGCTGGACGATGGAGAACGGCAGGCTGATCACCATCGACACGACATAGGAGACGACCCAGCCGATGACCAGGAAGAGGAAGATCTTGACCATTGGGTTGTCGAGAAAGCGCCGCTGCGGGTTGTAGCGCACCAACGCGTAGCTCCGCTTGAGGGCGGCGGTTCCGAAGACCTGCTCGTCGACCATCACCGGCAGGACGAAGGCCAGGACCAGGGCCACCCAGATCGCCGGGAAGAAGCACATCACCATCCCCGCCAGGTAGCAGAGACCGGATAACAAGATGGTGCCGATGAAGGGCCAGCGCCGCGAGAAGGCCCAGGACCCGCGGACGGGCGCGTGGTCGCCGGTGGCATAGCGCATGACGGCGGTGAAGCAGGCGCAATAGATCCAGATCAGGGGGATGATCACCAGGAGCATCGCGAAGGCCATGGCGAAGATCCAGACGGCGGCCTCGAAGTCCCCCTGGCCGGCCACGATGGTCAGGCGCTGCATGCCGACGATCAGCGCGCCGAAGCCCCCCATGACTACCGCCATGGGTAGGGCGAAGGGCCACCACAGAGTGCCCAGCGAGCGTCGGGTCTCCTTCATCGCCTGGTCGATGAGCATCCTGAAGGGCATCGGCGCGAGGGACGGAAGGGCTTCAGCCATGGGGCTCCTCCAGGGTGGACGGCGGGCCTGCCAACGGGTTGAGGGCGAGGCTCAGGAACAGCACCTCGAGGGCCAGGCCGATCCCTACCTTGAGCTGGACCGGCAGATCCGGTGCCGGCGAGATGAAGACCTCGACCAGCGCCAACAGCACCAGCCACGGCAACGAGCCGCCGAGGATGACCAGGGCGTCGGTGGCATCTTGGCGAACCGCCTCGGCGCGCGGCCGGTCGTCGGCGGCGACCAGCCCGCGGGCCAGGACCAGGCCGCCGCCGGCGCTGACGACGATCACGGTCAGCTCGAGGGGGCCGTGGGCGGAGATGAACTCGAGCAGGGCTCCGGGCATCGAGTAGTGGAGCGTCAAGCCGAGGACGGCGCCGAGCATCATGCCGTTGAGCACCAGGACCCAGAGGGACAGCAGCCCTGCCAGCGCTCCGCCGGCCCACGCCATGAGCGCCACCGACAGGTTGTTGGTGGCGATCCCCGAGGTCGATACCCCCGGCGGCACCGTGGTGGTCAGACGCTCGGTCCACAGATGACCGCTGCGCAGGCCCTCGACCGCTTCGGGACCGACCATCGCCACCCCCAGGCCGGGGCGGTAGATGGCGACGGCGAGCCCGAAGACGGCGAGCACGAGAAACAGCGCAGCCGCCAGGGCGAGCACCGGCAGCTGGCGGCGGAAGGTCCGCGGGAAGGTACGGAAGAAGAAGTGGAGAAGGCCCTTGTGCTCCGAGCGCTCGCGATAGAGGAATCGGTTGCCGGCGAGGGCGAGACGGCGCAGACGGCGCGCGGCGTGGGTCTCCGGGAAGCGAGCCGCCGCCAGCGCATGGTCGTGGAGCACCTGCCGGTAGCTCATGGCGAGCGCTTCGAGGGCGCCGTGGTCCAGGTGGCGCGAACCCGAACCCGCGGCCAGGTCGTCCTCGAAGCGCTCCCAGATCGGCTCACGGGTGGCGACGAAGCGCGGGTAGTCCACTAGGCCTCCCGCACCGCCATCACCGCGCGCAGCGCCTCGACGGCGGAGA
>JAGQSE010000051.1 GCA_020439725.1 Acidobacteriota bacterium | reverse complement strand
TTGCAGATAGCCGATCCACAACACCGCCTCGGCGATGCGCGCGGCCCGGGGGTTGGTCTCGAGGCCTAGCATCTGGTGCGGGTCCACGCTCGCTTGATCCATCTCCAACCGCCCCGACTCTCCCATCTCGGCGAGGACGTTCAACACCTCGCCCTCGAGCCGCTTCATATGCTCCAAGGTCACATAGAGGAAGTTCCCGGAGCCGCAAGCGGGGTCGAGCACTCGCACCTTGCACAGCTGGCGATGGAACAGGCGCACCTCCCGGACCGCTTCCTGCTCCCGGCCCTGCGCCTGCAACGTCAGGGCAGCCGCTTGGACGTTGGACCAATCCTCCCGCAACGGCTCGATGACCGTCGGCATCACCAGACGCTCGACATAGGCCCGGGGCGTGTAGTGGGCTCCCAGGCGGTGGCGTTCCCGGGGGTCGAGGGCACGCTCTAGCAGCGTGCCGAAGATTGCCGGCTCCACGTCCCGCCAATCGGCCCGGGCCGCCTCGAGCAATAGGTCTACCTGCTCCCGGTCGAGGGGCACCGTAGTTTGCTCCGCGAAGAGACCACCGTTGAAGCGCAGCACGTCGCCGCGGATCTCCGCCGAGAAACCGCCCGTGTTCATCGTGCGCCACAGCCCCGGCACCAGGCGTGGGAAGAGCTGCGGATCCTGGCGTGTCTCTTCGAGTAGCCGAGTGAACGCCCGCGCGGGAAGCAGCCCCACGTCCTCGGCGAACATCGTGAAGAGACAGCGCATCAGGAACGCCGCCACCAGGTCGGGACCGTGCCCGGCTTTCTCGAGGCTGCTGGCGAGCTTCGCCAGGTTGCCGGCGATGGCCTTGGTTACCCGCGCCGAACGGCGGGAAGGGTCGAGGCTCATGGGCTCGAGCCAAACCGCCCGCAGCTGCTCCCGGATCTCTTCCCGCCTCAGGTCCTCGAGCCGGATGCGATAGGAGCGCGGATCCGGGAACGGAACATAGGACGCACCGGAGCGGCTGAACTCGGAATAGAGGTCTAGGCTCCGCCCCACGTCCGCCACCACCAGGAAGGGCGGCCGGCCCTCCACCGCCGGCAGCGCGCGGGCATACTGCTGCGCCTGACCGTGAGCCCGGAGCATGGCCGTTCCCCAGCTATCGGAGTCGAGTTCCTTCCCGGTCTGCTTCGCTTCGAGGACGAAAGAACCCCGGCGGTAGAGATCGATAAACCCGAAGCTTTGAGTTCCGTCGGCATGGGCGAAGGTCACGCGGCGCTCAAAGACATAGGAGTTGTCCTCGGTCTCCTCTGTCGAGGGCTCGGGCCGCGGCAGCGCCAAGAGCTCGCAGAGCTCGGTCAAGAACAGCTGGTAGTTCGCGCGCTCGGTCCCCGTCGCACGCTCCCACCGATCGATGAAGGCCTGAACGCTGCTCTCTGCCATGGTCTCGACTCCCGGCCGTGCCAAGGCGCCGGCCTTCGCAGGCGGAGGCGCCGGAGTTGGAAAGGGGCAGCGGGATTGTAACCGGTGGTGGGGTGTGGAGGGTTGAAAGGCGACACGAGCCAGGAAGCGGCATGCAA
>JAGQSE010000865.1 GCA_020439725.1 Acidobacteriota bacterium | reverse complement strand
GGCAGGAGGTAGAAAACCACCCACCCGGGGTCGTAAGACTTCGCGTCCGCTAAGGTCGTGAGAGATGGTGTCCATTGACAACTAGGTTCGAACCACGTACGTCAGGGACAGTCGCACTCGCACTCACACCATTGGATGCTGACGCAAGAGCTGACGCAGCCGCTAGGGCAGACACAACTGTTCACGCACTGAAAGTAGGGGCATCGTGCAGGCGCAGCTTCGGCCATGGGATTCGTCATGAACGGCAGGGCGGGAGAGGTTGGACAGGTAGCTTCCGCTTCGGGAGCTCGGCTCGGCTGGGGCAGGTTGTCGGCCGCCGCCGGGGGTGCTGAGGCCTCGACTCCCGTAGCAGCCTCCTCCGCGAGAGATCCACCAGCAAAGATGAGCAGGGTGATGAGGGAGAGGGAACAGAGCAAGCTCTTCATGGGCGACTCCTGTCTTTTAATTGTTAGAAGGGAATCTCCGTTTGAGGCCGAAGGAAGCTCGGCCCTACATGGTCGGAATCCTATACCCATTCCTACAGGAAGTCTCTATATATATCCAGGATTAATAAAGATAACTATGCCACCGGGAGTACTCTAAGCCGTTGGCCCGCCAAGAGGCAGAAGAGTCGCGGAGACGATGCGCGACTGCACGGGCGTGCCTTCGATCTCGCCGCGGATCAACTCAATCAGAACGCTGGCGCCGAGGAAACGGCGCTGGCCTGGGCAAAGGCGGCCGTGGCCAACAAAGTCAGGGAATGAAGCACGAGGGACGGCACTCGGGTTTTCATGGGGCAGTCGCTCCAGTCGTTCGTCGGGGGGAGACAGTTGCGTGGCTCACCGCGGTCACTCTTCGAGGCATCGCTCTTCGATGGTCGCCAGCCGCTCCATCAGCAACTCCCGCTCCCGTTGGTTCTGCGTCAATGCGACGGCGCTCTGGATCGCCTCGCGCGCTTCCCGGAAGCGGTTCAGCTTCATGAGTAGGTCTCCGCGAACGCTATCGAAGAGGTGATAGCGGTCCAACCCGGAGCCCTTGGCGTCCAGGTCGATGGCATCGACGGCGGCCAGCCCAGCCTCCGCCCCGTCCGCCATTCCGACCGCAACTGCCCGATTCAGTGCCACGATGGAGGATGGCGCAATCTGCATCAGAGCGTCGTAGAGAAGCACGATGCGGTCCCAATCGGTCTCTTCGGCGGTGCGAGCTCGCATGTGACAGGCGGTGATCGCCGCCTGCAAAGCATAGTACTCGGCCCCACCGCCGAGCCTCTGTGCGGAGGCGAGGGAGGTCATGCCTCGGTGAATCTGCACCTCGTCCCACCGAGACCGGTTCTGATCCGCCAGCAGGACCGCCTCGCCGTCGCTTCCCCGGCGGGCCGCGTTGCGGGCCCCGTTGAGCTCCATGAGCGCCAGGAGAGCGTGAGCTTCCGACTCGCCAGGCAGAAGTTGGACCAAGAGGCGGCCGAGGCGCAGCGCCTCGTCGCAGAGGGCGGCCCGCATCCACCCCTCTCCGGACGTCGCGGTATATCCCTCGTTGAAGATCAGGTAGACGACGGAGAGGACCGACGTCACCCTGCGCCGCAAGTCCTCTCCGCGCGGCGTCTCGAAGGGCACACGGACTTCGGAGAGAGTCTTCTTGGCGCGAAGGATCCGCTGTCCGATCGTCTTCTCGGGCAGGAGGTAGAAAACCACCCACCCGGGGTCGTGAGACTTCGCGTCCGCTAAGGTCGTGAGAGATGGTGTCCATTGACACGTGAGCAAAGGACGAGACCGGGTGGTCTGCAGGCGCCCCGATGGCACTTGGGCGAACAAGCGGAACGATGCGAGCAAGGCGTCTAGCCTGCATCGCACTCAACGAGAAGCGGAAGACTCCGCTCGCGGCATGCTGCGGCGACAGGGAGGAGGCGAACTCACGACCCAGGGGCGAGACGGCCGCTTCCGCAGCAAGGACACGATCCCTCCCGGGAACGACCCGTTTCCACCGCGAGATCGGGAGCACTAGACCTGAGTGCTCGCGGGGCCCCTTCGGCGAGCATCCGCGCACCACCTCTATGGCGTATTGCGCATTCCCGCGTGCTAGCTC
>JAGQSE010000864.1 GCA_020439725.1 Acidobacteriota bacterium | reverse complement strand
ACCAGGTCGCCGATCTCGGGCTCCTGCGCACAGCCTTCGAGGATGCTGGTGCCGCGGGCCAGGCTCGCCGCCATCAGCAGGTTCTCGGTGGCGGTGACGCTGGGAGTGGAGAAGCGGAACCTCGAGCCCCGGAGACCACCCGGCGCCGTGACCTCGACCGCACTCTCGCCCACCCGCACCTCGGCGCCGAGGGCCGAGAGGCCACGCAGATGCTCGTCGATGGGCCGCGTCCCGATGGCGCAGCCGCCGGGCAGCGCGACGCGGGCTCGTCCCCGGCGGGCGACGAGCGGTCCCAGCACCAAGATGCTGGCGCGGATCCGGCGCATCAGCTCGAAACCCCAGGTCGCGAACCGGTCGGGCTCGACGCTCGGGACGAGGCAGTCGGCCTCGCCCTCGCGCCGCACCTCGACGCCAAGGCAGGTGAGGAGGTCGAGCATCGTCGCCGTGTCGGTGACCCGCGGGATGC
Source organism: Acidobacteriota bacterium (assembly GCA_020439725.1). Classification (GTDB taxonomy): domain Bacteria; phylum Acidobacteriota; class Thermoanaerobaculia; order Multivoradales; family JAHZIX01; genus JAGQSE01. Next base: position 1,919 of record JAGQSE010000864.1, on the reverse strand, counting down.
GCTCGAGGGTCACGGCCTCGGAGGCGAGGAGCGTCGCGGCGAGAGCCGGCAGGGCGGCGTTCTTGGCACCGGCGACGTGCACCGTGCCGACGAGGCGTTGGGGGCCCAGGATCGAGAGGGTGTTCATGGAGAGTGGTTTTAGCCACGAGATGCGGCCAAAATGAGGCACGGTCGTGCGCGTCCGCGGGCAGGTCCGGGAAGCTCGCGCGCCGTAGCCCACCGGTCCTGTCGCCAGGGCCTCGAAGGGAGGAGATCTCGTGGACGTCGCCCTCACACCCCGCCTCCGGCTTCGCCGGCTGACCCACGCCGATGCTGCCTTCCTTCTGCGGCTGCTCAACGAGCCGTCCTTCCACGAGAACATCGGTGACCGGGGAGTCCGGACTCTCGAAGACGCCCGGCGCTACCTCGACGAGGGCCCGCTCCGGAGCTACGTGGAGAACGGTTTTGGCCTCTACCTGGTCGAAGAGCGTGCCACGGGCACCGCGCTGGGGATGTGCGGGCTGATCCGTCGCCCGGCCCTCGAGCATGTCGACCTGGGGTTCGCCTTCATCCCGGAGGCCTGGGGCCGCGGCTATGCCACCGAGGCCGGCACTGCGGTGCTCGCCCACGGCCTCGACGAGCTCGGCCTCGAAACCCTCGTCGCCATCACGGCGCCGCACAACCTCGGTTCGAAGCGGGTGCTCGGCAAGCTCGGTTTCGTTTTCGAACGACGACTCCGGCTGCCGGGGGATGCGACCGACATCGAGCTCTTCGTCCTCGAGCCTGAATCGCGGCGTCGGTGAGCGGGGAGCGTGCCGAGGCCGGGCTCAGGGGGCGGAATCGGTATCCGCTCGGGCGATGCTGAGGTTGAGGAGGGCGTTGGCGTCACCGGGGTCGAGACGCAAGGCCATCTCGTGGGCCAAGACGGCGCCGGCGGCGTCCCCCGAACGTCGCAAAGCTACCCCCAGATTGCTCCACACCGGCCCGAGAGAAGGGTCGAGACGAAGCGCTTGCCAGAGGAAGTCCACCGCCTCCGCCGCGTGCCCCGAAGCGAGCTCCTGGGCCCCGCGATTCGAGTAGAACACCGCCAGCGCGGAGCGGTCCAGGATCCGGTGGTGTCGCGCCGGCACGAAAGCCTCCTCGCCAGCCAGATCGAAGACCCGGTCGGCGAAGGTCACCGCCAGGTGGCTCCGCAGAACGCGCAGCGACCCGAGGCCGGCGGCGGGTTGTTCGGTGGCGACGAGGACATATCCCGCATCGATCCCCACCGATCTCGCCAGGGTGACCAAGAGCAGCGCGAAGCCGACACAATCGGCCCGTCGGCTGGCGAAAGCCAGTGCGGCGGTGGGGGTCGGGCCGAGGATTTCGTGGACTTTCTGGGCACCCTCCCGGGTCAGCGGACCGTGGAGCGCTCGAAGACGGCTCAGATCGTCTTCGACACCGGCGACGGCGTGGTGGGCCCAGGCCTGCATCTCGACGGTGACGGCTGTCGGCAGGCCGGGGCGCCCGGTGCCGGTCGGTTGGCGATCTCGGCCGTCGGCCCTCGGAGCGGCGACGAGCAGGATGGCCACGATGCCGATGAGCCACCGGCTCGCGCCGGGTGGGTTCCCGAGGAGACGAGTCTTGGAGGAAGCTTTTGGCCCAGCGGGTCTCGGCACATCAGCACGACCGATCGTGCTTTTTCTGGAAGGTTTGAGACCAAGGGAGCTCACGACGTCTGGGCTCGGTCAGGGCGTCGGCCGCGAGGTGGAAAGGAGTCGCTCGAAGGAGGCGCGAGCACTGGCCTCTGCCGCCTCGTCGCCCATCAGCTTGTCGAAGTATTTGTACGCCAGGGCGATGCCGTAGAGCTCGCGGGCGAATTGCCCGGTATCGAGATCGCCGCGGAAGTCTCCCACCTCGACAGCTTCCCGTGCCGTCTTGGTGAGAAAGCTCAACCAGCT
>JAGQSE010000863.1 GCA_020439725.1 Acidobacteriota bacterium | reverse complement strand
ATCGACCGGAACGACCTGAACCCGATCGCCGTCGCGATACACCACCAGCCACTCGGCAGGATACGCGCGCACGCGGGCCACGACGAACCGGTGGCCGGGAACCACCTCCCGGCCGGCCGTGGCCTCGGGGGCGCGGGGCTCGGCGGCTCGCGCCGCCAGGGCCTCGGCGGTGGCGAGCCGCAGACGGTCTCTTCGATCACCAGCACTCATCGGACCTCCTTCGCCGTCTCCGTTGCCGCCCTTCGAGCCCCGCGGACCGCCGGCCAGGGCGCTCAATCGCTCCCGGCACCGCTCGATGACCTCTCCCAGCTCTTCCTTGAGCTCCGGGATGCGGCCGCGAGGAATCCCCAGCAGCTTGGCGATGCGGAGGTGCGGCGGGCCTCCTTTGCCTTCGCCCCGAGCGTGACCGGGCTCGGCTGCCCACGCCCGGAGGTACGACCACAGCTGCTCCAGGTACCGCCGCTTCTTGCGCGTGCCCGGAACGCGCGCCAGGCTCTCCTCGACACACTCCACCAGCTTGTCGAAGAAGTCCCGGTCTTCGATCCCTTGCTGGGGCCAGACCAACCGCACCAGACGCTCGAAGTCCTCGGAGCTTCGTTGGGTCGCGGCGTCGGTGTCGCCGGCTGCGAGCTGAAACCAGTGCAGACGGATGTGGTGCTTCAAGGGGTCGACGACGTCGTAGAACCGAAAGACGTCGAAACCGGCGCCGGGGAGCAGCTCGAGGCGTGCGGCCAGCTGCTCGACGACGGCTTCCTGATCGCGGGAGGTGACCAGGTCCGGCAACAGCCCGGGCACCCACGAGGCGACCAGCGCACCGAGGTCGTCGGGAGCGTCCTTGGGAAAGACGGTCTCGCCTCCCGCGGCGAAGCCGAGCACGGTGTCGTTGCGGATCCTGGGATCCCCGTCGAGGAGGCTCAGGGTCCCACGATCGAGGAGCTGGCGCACCGCCCCGTGGAGACGATCGAAGACCAGGTAGCCGATGGGATCGCAGCGCTGCTGCGCCTCGTGCAGGAAGTTCCGGATGTTCAAGAAAACCAGGCCGTCGATATCTTCGCGGACCTCGGCCTGGTTCTTGAGACCCACGATCCGCCGGACGAAAATGAAGGCATAGCAATCGAGCAGGAGCTCTTCGAACAGGTCCTCCGTCCACCGCTCCCCGCCATAGATCCCGACATAGCTCGGTGGTGACGACCACAGCGACCTGCGCCGCATCTCGAACCGCAGTGCACCCGCCAGACGCCGGAGCACCGCATCGAAAGCTTCGACCGTGGGTGGAGTGCCGTCGTCGCTCAGAAGCCGCACATACGCGGTGAAGGTCAGCTCCTTCAGCTCGTCCTTCAAGGCTCCACTCCCCAAACATGCCCAGGAAGCCTCCTCACCGGCGTTTTTCGAAAAAACCTCGGGCGCCCTCCGGATCCGCCGGACGCGCGCCACGGGCTTTCAATACTTGCTAACCATCTAAGCGCAAAAGACGCATCAGCGGGGTTCACGGCCCATTCCCTCTTCGTAGCGGAACCGAATCACTTTCCCTCCCGTCGCGGATTTCGCTCCGATCGACGAAATGGAATCTCAAAGATACGGCAATCCTACTCGACAGGGCGGTTACACCAGGGAGGAGGCCAGGGCGTCCGTTCCCTTCGCGGAGAAGGAAGGGAGGACTCTGCCCCGGGACTCGCCGCCGACGGCGGTTCCGAGCCTGGTGCCGGAAGGCCCCTCAGCGATCGCCTTCTGCCTCTGGTGTGGGACCTTCGGAATCGTCGAGGTCCGGTCTCGGATCGCTAGTTCCGGCCGCCGGGAGGGCGGCGGGGACCATGTCCGGTCTTGATCGGCGAGGGGCGGTCGGCAATCTCCGCCAAGCGGCGGCGCGCCTGGCGCGTGAACGGGCTCCGGGGTCCCAGGGAGCCTTCGAGGCGTTCGAGGCTGTCTCGCAGGCACGGTTCGGCCTGCTCGATCCGTTGCTCCCGCAGGAGCACGACGCCCAGGAGACCCTCGGCTTCCGCGACTCGCCACGACGCGGGCCCCAGCGACCGTTTGAGAGTGGGTAGTGCCTTGGAGACGAGGAGGCGCGCCGTCTCGGTCGACCCCTGGTCGAGAAAGAGCGTCGCCAGATCGAGCTCGACCTCCGCAGAGTCGGGATGGTCGGCACCCAAAGAACGGAGACGGTCCCGGTACACCGTGTCGAACAGAGCCTCGGCTTCGTCGACTCTCCCCTGGGCAAACCGGAGACGCCCCAGGGCCGCCGCGGCCACCGCCGTTTGCGTGCCGTGATCCCCGAACCGTTCCTGGCTCATCTCGAAGGCCCGCTCGAGGAGCGGCGCCGCGCC
>JAGQSE010000862.1 GCA_020439725.1 Acidobacteriota bacterium | reverse complement strand
GCACGCTGCGGGTCGAGTCGGCGCCAGTAAGGGACACCTCCGGTCTCGAGTAGAGCTTGACAGCCTGGTCTTTTCGAACACAGACCTCAAGCATCAGCGGCCTGGCGCAGCTCCCAGGATTCCAAAAGGCAGGGCAAACTCCGGCCAGCCATCCCGCGGGTCTCCTTTCCTCCGAGTCGAAACCTCGACTCCCCCAAACGGTCGATCGGGACCAAACAATTCCGATCAAATTCGTTGTCTCTCGGCAGCCGTCTTACGGCAACTAGACATTAGAAAGTCTTGAGTCACCGCGAACGCGGGAGTCTCGCCCAGGGGATCTCTACGAATTCCTGGTGACAGCCATCTGCTTCCGAGTGCCACAAGCTAAGACCTTTCCCGCTTTCCGAGATATCGGCAACGAATTCATGAAGTTACTGCCAAGAGAGACGTCCGAACCCCGAGGCGCTTTTAGTTCGGTGTTCAGCGCGGCTCTCGTTTGCACCATCACCATCCGCTGGGTGCAGCTGCAGCGCTTCGCGGTCTGGGATGACGCCCTGATCACCTACCGTTGCGCACGGAACCTTGCCAGCGGCTTCGGCTTCGTCTACAACCCCGGCGAAATGGTCCTAGGCGTGACCACACCTCTCTTCGGTCTCTTTCTCGGACTGGTCGCCTGGCTGGGCGGTGACGTCTATACGTTCGCACCGATCCTGAACATCGGTGTCGATTGCATCCTGCTGGCACTCGTGATGCGCTGGGCCTGGACCGATGCAAGCCCCCTGGTCGCCACTCTTTTCGGATTTGCCTTTGCCCTCGAACCCCAGCTATCGGCGTCGACCGTCGGCGGCATGGAGGTCAATGTCTTCACTCTCGCCAGCTTGGCTTCCATGTATCTCTGGACCCGGCAGCGAGCTGCCACCTCGGCCGCCTTGGCAAGCCTCGCGTGCTTTCTGAGGCCAGAGGGAGCCCTCTTGGCCCTGCTCCTCCTAGCAGCGGCCCTCGTCGGTAAGCCAACCTTCCCACGGATCCTTCGTCAAAGACGCTTCGAGCAAGACCCATCCGACGTGACCTTGCACGCCGAAGACGCAGGCCGGTTTTCATCCTTTGACTTCAAGCGCTGCCTGAAGGTGGCCACGACCATGGTCGTTGTGGCCTTGCCTCTTCTCACTTGGATGTGGCGGGTCTATGGCACCGTCATCCCTCAGTCGGTCCGCGGCAAGGCCCTTCAGAATGGGGAGGGTTTTGTCGGCACCCTTACTTCGATCTTCGTGCCCAACCCGACCTTCCCGGCCATCGCCCTGCTCGCACTTTGGGGTGGTTACTTGGTCTTCGTGAAGAGATCGGGGCTAGCCCTTCCGATCCTATGGGCTGCGGTGTACGTTCTAGCCTATGAGATCGGCCAGCCACCAATGTACGAGTGGTATTCCTTCCCGATCCAAGTCGTCAGTGTCCTCAGCGCTTGCGTGGCTTTCGAGTCTATAGTTGATCATCTCTTGCCGACCACGCTCCGCAACCGTCTCACTCTCCCCAACCTGGCGGCCCTGGGCTCTATGGTCGTGCTCGTGGGCGGTTTGGGGCTTATGGCCCGTCGCGACCACTCGCTCGTTCGAGATCGAGTCCATCAGGGCATGGCAAGATGGTTTGCCGCGCACCCGATACAGGGACAATCGATCCTGGCGCGAGAGATCGGTGCAGTAGGTTGGTTCTCCAATGCGCACATTCTGGATGGAGCGGCGCTGGTCACTCCTGAAGCAGCAGAGGTTCTCGACTTCCTCGAGCAGGTAGCTCACTGGCAACCAGCCTTCGTCCAGATCCGAGCTCATCAGCAACCCATGCGTGAATGGCTGAGCTCAGAGGTCTCTCGGAACTACATTCCAATAGCCCGATTCTCGGTCCTCGGCAAGACCAACCTCCATCCAGTCCCCAGCACTCTCCCCGACCACTGGATATGGGACCTAATTCTTCTCGAGCGACGGGACCTAGTTCACGAGGACAGATCTGCAGATGAAGCTTTAGACCTGCCGGAGATCGCTCGTACTCCGAAGATCGAGTGAGAGCTGAGGCCTCGATGTCGATTGATGAGACCGCCGGCCGGTGCGCAAACTTCGACTCGAGAGATCGTTTCGCGTCGGGTCTCGGGTTGATGGCCTCTTCCAAGGGACAGAGAGTGTCTGCCCAACCACTACCTTGACCAAGCTCTCCCTTCCACATCCTCGGTGACCGCGCTGGCCACCTCGTCCAGCCTGTCGAAT
>JAGQSE010000861.1 GCA_020439725.1 Acidobacteriota bacterium | reverse complement strand
GGGAGCCCTCGGCCGGGCCGCCGAGCAGACCGCACGACGGTCCGAGAGCATCGAGCCAACCGCCGGCCGGGAAGCGGGCAGGGGCGCGAGCGGCTCGGCGCGGTCCTTCGTGACCTCGCCGCCGGCCGGGGACATGCTGGTTCGGATCGACGGCGGACCGGTGATCTGCCGCTCGATGAAGAAGCGACCCTTCTATGAGGCTCCGCCGGCCACGGTCACGGTGCGCGCCTTCGTGGTCGCGGGCAAGGCGCCCGCGGAGCTGGTCGATCGCGATGGCGACGGGGTCATCGACCTGCGGGACGCGCGACGCTCCGGCCTTCGCCTGCTCTCCAGCGAGGCGGTCTTCTCCTTCGAGGTCTATTTCCAGGGCTTCTCGGTGCTCGACCTGCCGAATCACTTCTACTCGGACCTCGACGGCAACGGGCAGGTCGGTGTTCCTCCGGGTACCGAGGCGGGACCGGCTCAGCTCACCGATCCGCCTCGATGACGGCGGTCCCGACAACCGGCGTCGCCGCCCAGCGACGGGCTTCGTCGATCTCCGCGAGGCCCGGATCGTGCTTCGCGAATCGGACCAGGAAGTCGTGGGCAGACGCAGCCGCGTCCTCGGATTGGCCGAGGGCGGCGAGGATTCGCGAGAGCACGAGGAGGCCGCGGACTCGGTCGAGCTCGAGGTCGAGGCGCGGCTCGAGAAGGTCCCTCTCGTCCAGTGCCTGATGGGCGGCGGCGAGCGCTTCGGGCAGCCGGCCGGCGGCGAGATAGGCCCGGGCGAGGTCGAGACGATAGAGGCGGTACTCGTGACCTTCCAGGCTCAGCGCCAGGATCAGCTCGTCGATCGCCAGCTCCGCTTCGCCGCGCTCGAGGTGGGCGAGACCTCGAAGGTAGGCCGCGGCTTTCTCTTCGGTGCGGTCGGGATTCTCCGGCGGTAGAGCGCCGGCGAGGATCTTGGCGACGGTGTCTTCAAGACCGCCGAGGCGACCCTGGTCGAGCTGCCACAGACCCCGTCCCACCAGATAGCGGGTGGCGACCCCGGGGGAACGTTCGATGGCGCGCTCGACGAGCCGACGAGCGCGCTCCGGCTCGCCGAGCTCGAGGGCGGCGCTGGCCCTGAGGGAAAGGGCCAGCGCGACGCGCACGCGCTCGGTTTCGAGTATCGGCTCGAGCTCCTCGAGAACCTGGACCGAAGCCTTGAAACGACCTTCCGACCGCAGGAGGTAGACGAGCTCGAAGGCGGCGTCGACGCGGTGACGTGGAGGCGTCGTCGGGTCCGCGGCCAGGTCGCGCAAGCGGGTCTCGGCCGCGTCTCGCCGGTCGCGGAGGACGTCGACGACGGCCAGACGGACCGCGGCGAAGAGGAAATCGGGGTCGGCCTCGAGGGCGGCGCCATATTCGCCGGCGGCCAGGTCGAGCTCTCCCAGGGCCTGGTAGGCACGTCCCAGGGCCTCGTGGGCGTTGGCGCTCCCCGGGGCGAGCTCGGCGTAGCGCCGCAGGTCCGCGACGGCCTGGTGGAGATGGCCTGCCAACAGCTCGGCGTCTCCCTTCATGCTCCAGGTGGTGGGTTCCTCCGGTGCCAGGCGCGCAAGGTGGGTCGCGGCTTCGAGTTGCTCCTCATGGCGCTTCTGTGCCCGCAGCAGAAGCACCAGTTGACTCCACGCCTCGGTCTCGTAGGGATAGCGCTCCACCAGCGCCGAGTAGGCGGCGACGGCCTCGTCGTAGTGACGATCGACGTAGGCCTGTGCGGCGCGGACGTAGCGCGCCTCCCGGTCGGAGAGCTTGCCCGCCTCGCCCACGGCGCGGGCGAGCTCGGTCGAGGCTTCGTCGGTGCGGCCGAGGGTCGCCAGCACATAGCCCAGGCGATAGCGCGCCATGGTGAACCCGGGCGCCAGCTCGAGAGCTCGGCGGAACGCGCGTTCCGCGTCCTCGCGGCGAAAGGCGGCGAAGGCCTCGAGACCCTCGAGGTAGGGGGCGTAGGCGGCGGGGTTGGCGCTGGCGAAGTCCGCCGCATAGACATCGACCGTCTCGGCCGGTGGCACGCCCAGACCCCGCCGGACGATCCGTGCGACCTCGTCGCTGGCCTGAAGCAGCGCGGAGACCTCGAGCCCGTCGCTACGGCTCGACGCGAGCGCGAGACCGGTGCCGGTGGCACCGAGGCGGGCGGCCACGACCAGGCCCTGCTCTCCCGGAAGAATCTCGCCGGTGAGCAGGTAGCCGATTCCCGCGGCGGCGGCTTCCTCGGCCTCCTGCGCCGCGGGACCGAGGGTGGCGGCGCGCCCCGGATCGATCACGCGCAGATGGCTCGAGTTGGCCAGGGAATCGGCCACGAGCCTGGCGATGCCCTTGCCGTACCAGTCGAGCTCGCTGCGCCCGGTGAGATTGTCGAACGCGTTCACCGCGATCACCGGCGCCGGGCTCTCCTCGGCCATCGCGACGCCCGATGGGCCGTCCGCGGTGCGCGCCGCGGACCAGGGACCGACCCATCGGGCGGCGGCGAAGACGACGAGGAGCGCGGCCAGGAGGATGAGACCAGCGGTCCTGGCGGCGACCCTGGGACGGCGGAAGCTCGGTGGTCGCTGGGATCCGTCGAGGTCCAGCGCCTCGAGCTCCGCGGACAGCACCTCG
>JAGQSE010000860.1 GCA_020439725.1 Acidobacteriota bacterium | reverse complement strand
GCGACGCGACGCCGAGCCGGGAGGACGAGATGTTCACGCGGCGGGTGGCGGAGGCGGGGAAGGTGCTGGGGGTCGAGGTCGTGGGGTCGGTCGTGGTGGGTGGGCGGGGGGCGTGGAGCGGGATCAAGTTCCGGTGAGCTCGTTCCGTGCTTGGAGAGGGGAAGTCGAGCGAGCAGAAGGGGCGAAGTGCGCTTTCTCGGGACCGAGAGCTTCCTTCGGCGGACTATCCGCTACCCAGCCTACGCAGCGAAGGCATCAGCTCGCGGGTCGCTCTTCGGACAGCCCTGACGACGCATTGCTGCTGGCTGTTGGCGATCAGTAGGCCGCATGCCTTCTGAGCAGAAGCCAGAACGGTACCGCTCGGTACGTCGATGAGCTTCAGTGTTGCGATCGCATTCAAACTGCCTCCCCTGCGATACGCGTTGATATCGCCCATCAACACGTATTGCGCCCCCGAGGAACTCCCGACGGTCCGCGCTTCCGATACCGACACCGCGCCACTGGTCTTGAGAGCTGCGCGCACCCTCGCAATCTCAGTTTCCTGGGGCTGAATGAGCCGGAGGGGTACCTTGCCCGCGATCTCGTTCGACAGGCTTTCTGCGGCAAGAGACGTGAATTCCGTCGTTCCGCTAAAGGGCAGCACCATGATGGTATCGGGAGCGAGTCCCTCAGCGGCTTCTGGATCGCCGCCCGCACCGGAGCTCTCAGAAGCTTCCGCGACCGAAGCCTCGCGACAGCGAATGGCCGCATTCAACACAGGTCCCGAGACCCTGGCCGACAACTCCAAGACGACGTCGGCCGTCAGATCGAAGTCGACACAGTCCCTCTCGATAAGTTGAATCACGACCGGGTCGTCGACACCGCTGGAGACAAGCTCAAGCAGCTTGGCCTTTGAGAGAGGGTTCTCTGCCAACGCCGGAACGACGGTCACGATCAACCAGAGAAGCACCATGAGCATGCCCCGAAACCGAGAGTTCATGAGCTCACTATATCTCTGCCTCGAAGACGGAGCCGAAAGCCTCGCCGGCGCGTGGATGAACTGGTGCCAGAACAGAGGAACTTGTCGGACCAGGGTCAGCACTTCTACGTTGGCACCCTGTGGAGCCGCAGCTCCGCCACCAATTTCTCGGACCCGAAGCCTCGGCTCTCCACCAGCCCGACGGGGGCCTTCCAGGGGCGATCCAGACCCTTTGGGCCGGCGGCCTCCATCTCCCCGAACTGGCCTGGACATCCCTCTCATGACCGCCGACCGCCAGATCCCGCGGGGGTGCTCGATGTGGGTGGCCGCCCTGTCCTGAAGCTATCCGCGATGTCCGGCGGGTCTGAGGAAGGTCTAGTTGGCAAGGCAGCTCAAGACGTAGCTGCCTTGCATCCCTCCCCTGGGGTCGCAAACGAGCGATGCTAAAATCTCTTCAACTATAGAGAACGAGCCTTGCGGCGTGCCAGTCGCTGGTGCCGAGGCAGATCCACATCTCAGACACCACCTCTTTCGAAAGGGATTTCTCAGAATCATGCACAATGCCTGGCTCGTCGCCGTTCTCGTATTCGTCGTGACGATCGGTGTCGTAGGGTTCGCGATCTCGGGTCGCGCCGATCGCTCAGGCCAGCCTTCCTCAACGGCTGGACCAGAGGCCACCGAGCTGGACGCTCAGGAGCCGCTTGAGTGGGCCCAGTCAGACGTCGAGCGTTTTGGCTGGCACATCGTTGCTGTCGAGGGGGGTGCTGGGGAGCCGGGCTATCTCTTCACCATCGGGCTCTGGCGGACCTACCGGCATCCTGAGGTCCTCTTGATCGTCCCTTCATCAGACCCCATGGTGCTTGCCAAGAACCTGCACGCGGTTGGCCAGGCGGTGAGCCGGGGTCAGAGATTCGAGCCCGGCACGAGCTACCCGGGTCTCATGGGCAAGCACCCGGGAATGTTCCGGCCTATCCATGTGAGCTGGTACCCCCTCTACCTCGAAACGGCCCTCGGGTTCTACGGCTCCGAGGCCTTCCCGGTGATCCAGCAGTTCTGGCCCGATGGCAACGGCCGGTTTCCCTGGCAAGATGGTTTCGACGAGGGCTCGGCAGGGCTCCAGCCGCGCCTCGAGGAGTTTGAGGTCGGCAAGGCCAACCTCCCGCCCAGGCTTGCGGCTGAGTTTTCGGGTCTGGACGGGTTCGATTTCAGGCCCGAAACGGTGTTGGTGGATCCCGGGAGCAGCGGCACCGAGTCATCGCTCGCCCCTTGGAGGTGGTTGATCGGAGAGGACACTCGTCTTCTCGGGGTGACCCTGATGGGCGATGTCTTCCTGCAAGACCCGAAGGGAAAGATCCGCTGGCTCGACACAGGGCAGGGCCAGGTCGAACGGGTCGCCGAGAACGAAGAGGAGTGGCGCCGGATGCTGCCAAGCCACGGGCCCCGGTGGCTTCATGCCGAGGTCCTCGAACAGCTCCGTGCAGCAGGGATCGAGCTGCCGCCCGGGCAGGTCTTCAGCTGGCGCCTACTTCCGATGCTGGGAGGCAGCCTCTCGCCCGACAACATCGATATGGTCCCGCCGGCGGTCCACTTGACTGCCTCCGGTCGCCAGGCGCAGGCACTGGGTCACTGTGGTTGATGTAGACCGGAATGAAGAAACCGAGGAGGACCGCCTTCTGCATGTACTCGAGCACCGGAGCGCCACGGCTCGTGAGATGTAGGTAGACCACGGGTCACCCCTTCGGCCTGGGGCATTGGCTCAGGTCCGAGGCGAGGAAGTTCCCACCGGGCCCTGTGGGAACGAGGATCCGGTAGAAGCCGGTGCGACTTGGGTCCGTCGCTGGATCCTGGAGACCTACGCGCCCCGCTGGAGCGGGGCCTGGGGTTGTTGGTTGGGGTCGGGGGCAGAGCGGTTCCCACGGTGGACCGTGGGAACTAGAGCCATGGCGAGGTGCCGGAGCGGGGCCTGGGGCTTTTCCTCAGCTCGGGGACGTGGCGGTTCCCACGGTGGACCGTGGGAACGAGAGCCGTGGGGGGCGCTGGAGCGGGTCCTGGGGCATTGGCTCAGGTCGGCGGCGGAGCAGTTCCCACGGTGGACCGTGGGAACGAG
>JAGQSE010000859.1 GCA_020439725.1 Acidobacteriota bacterium | reverse complement strand
GAAGGTGCCGACGTCGAGCTCCAGCACCTGCTCGCGATCGATCCCGGCTTTCAGCTACCCGAGTCGGTCGCACCGCCGGAGCTGGGCCAGCGCTTCTCGAGCCTCCGGCGGGCAACCGTCGGGCGGCTCGCGTTGACGGTGGAGCCGGCCGATGCGGTGGTGCGGATCGACGGCCGGCCCACCGACGGCGCCGCTCGGGAGATTCCGCTCCTCGCCGGTACCCGAACCGTCACCGCCCGGCGGCCCGGATATGCCGACGTCGAGCTCCAGCTCGAGATCCGTCCCGGCCGCTCGACGCCCCTCGATCTGCGGATGGAACGGGACAGCGCGATGCTTCGGCTGGTCAGCAGACCGGCCGGAGCCCGGGTGCTGATCGATGGGCAGCCCGCGGGAGAGACCGCCGGGCAGGCACCCGAGGGCTATCCGCTGCCGGCGAGCGCCGCCCGTTACCCGCGGGCCGAGTTCTCGGCGCCACTCCGCGTCGGCGGGCTGGTCCCCGGCAGCCATCGCCTCGAGGTCGAGCTCGAGGGCTTCCGCCCTTATCGCGCGGTGGTCGAGGTCCCCGAGCTCAGAGACTACGACGCCGGCGCCATCGTCCTCGATCGCGAGGAGGGTACGGTGGTGCTGCGCCACCTGCCGCGCGGCGCCATGATCACCGCCAACGGCAAGGAGGTGCGCGCCACCCCTCTCGGCGCCGACGCCGGGCGCCTGCGGCTTCCCCCCGGCGTCTTCCACCTGATGGTCACCGACCCCGCCGCCGGCGTCTTCGAGACCCGGGTGTCGCTGGCGGACCGCCAGGAGACCGAGATCCAGGTGGCGCTACGCCCCGGGCTGACCCTGCTCGGCGTCGTGGGCGGCGATCGCGTCGCGGCGGGACAGCTTCGGACCGCCCTCATCGAGGCCGGCGAGGGTCTCGAGCACTGGGCCTTCATAGACCGCAGCGAGCGTTCCGAAGACCTGTTGGCGCGTCCAGAGGTTTCGGCCCAGGCGCTGCGAGCCGCCGCCGAGCCCGCCGGCGGGCCGCCGCCGGTCAACTGGAGCGGCGTGCAGCAGCTCCTCGGGCGGAACGCGCCGGGCTCCGTCTACCTCCTGGCGGTGCTCTCCGACGACCTCCTCGCCTCCTACGTCGACCTTTGGTTCCTGCCCGCGGCACCGGGTCCGGCGCAACCCGACCGGCGCCGACTGCCGACTCACAAGCCCGATCTCGTGAAGCAGGCCATCGCCGACTTCGACCGGCCCTTGGAGCTCCAGCGTCCCTGGCTCGGCGCCTTGCTCGTCGACTCGCCGGCGGCCCAGGGTCCCGTCGTGGCCGCTCTCGTCCCGCGGGGACCGGCGGCGACCAGCGGCCTTCAGCCGGCCGACGAAGTCGTCTCGGCCCTAGGCCAGGCGACGAAGACTACGGCGGAGCTCGAGACTCTGATCGCGGCGCAGACGCCGGGCTCGAGCTTGAGCGTCACGGTACGCCGCCAGGGTGCCTTGAAGACCCTCGACCTCGAGCTCGGGACCAGCCCCCAGGTGGTGCCCCTCGATTCGCCGGACCTGATCTACGCGGCCATCTCCGCCTATCTGACGGCCCTTGCCGCCGACCCCTTCGACGGCACGCCGCCGTGGCTGATCGGCCTCAACCAGGCTGCGGTCTACCTCCACGGTCGCGCCTTCGACGAAGCGGTGCGCGTGCTGCGGGGGATCGAGGCACCCCCCGGCGACGGCCTTGGACAGGGAGCCGTCGACTACTGGCTGGCGCTGGCCCTCCGCGCCTTGGGCCCCGACTACGCCGACCAGGCGAGGCAGGCCCTCGAGCGCGCCGCCGCACAGCCGGGAGCCCGCCTGTTTCACAACGACGGCCCGCTGGTGGCGCCGCGGGCGCGCGGTCGGCTGGCGGCTCAGACCAGCGGCGGCTGAAGCACCCGCGCCGCGGTCGCCCCTTCCGGCGCTCCCCGGCCTGCGGAACGTCCTGCCGGTATAATCGACTGACCTTGGATCGCGGGGATCCTTCCTTCGCCAAGCACTCGAACCATGGACGCAGCCCGAACCCTCCTGAGCGGTCTCATCGACTATGCCGGCCTCTTTCCGCCCGCCAAGCTCGGCATGGAGCCGGCGGTGGCCAACTATGGCGCCTACCGAAAGGGTGAGCACCGGGCTCTGCTCGGCCGCTTCGTCGTACCCCTCGGGCGAGTGGAGGAGCTGGCCGCGGTGGTCGGTGAGCGCGGTTTCTTGCCCGCGGCGGGCGAGGCACCCTGGCAACTCAGCGCCCTGACCGGTGGTGACGAGACCGAGATCCGGACGCTTCTCGAGTTCAACCGCCGCCATATCGGACAGCTGGCGATCACCTCGCTCGAGCTCAAGCCGCAAGACCCCGGAGCGATCCGCGCTGTCTTGGACCGGCTGCCGGCGGACCTCGAGGCCTACTTCGAAGTGCCCGCCGACGCCGATCCCCGCCCCTTCCTCGAAGCCCTCGCGGGGACCCGTGGGCGGGCCAAGATCCGTACCGGTGGCATCACCGTCGAGGCCTTTCCGCGACCGGGAAGGGTGGCGGCCTTCCTCACCGCCTGCCACGAGGCCCGGGTGTCGTTCAAGGCCACGGCGGGGCTTCACCACCCGGTGTGCGGCCGCTACCACCTGACCTACGAGGAAGACAGCCCCAGCGCTTCGATGTACGGCTTCCTCGGCGTCTTCGTCGGCGCGGCGATGCTTCACGCTGGCCGCCTCCCCGACGACGAGCTGGTGGCGTTGCTGCTCGAAAGCGACCCCCGCGCCTTCTCCCTCGACGGCGAGAGCATTTCCTGGAGCGGCTACCGCGTCACCGCGGCGGAGCTCCACCGGGCGCGCGCCGAGTTCTGCCACTCCTACGGTTCGTGCTCCTTCACCGAGCCCGTTGACGATCTCCGAGAGTTGAGCTGGTTATGAGACATACGACCGATCACACCCACGACCCGCTGCTGT
>JAGQSE010000858.1 GCA_020439725.1 Acidobacteriota bacterium | reverse complement strand
TGCGTAGCGAGCCGGGGTTCACCTGGATGGGCTGGCAGCAGGCCGCCAACTACTGCCTCCAGGAAGAGGTCAACTACGAGGAGGCCCTGGGCTGGGCCGACACCTCGATCCAGGCCGAAGAACACTTCGCCAATCTCCAGACCAAGGCGCAGCTGCTCGACAAGACCGGTGACGCCAAGGGCTCGAAGGACGCGATGGCACGCGCCATGGAGGTTGCCACCCCCCTCGAGCTCCACAACCACGCCCGCCAGCTCCTGGGTCAGGGTGACGTCCAGGCAGCCCTCGACGTCTTCGAGCTCAACGCCAAGCGCAACCCGGACACCTGGTTCGTCGAGATCGGTCTGGCTCGCGGCTACTCGGCGGCCGGCCAGTTCGCCAAGGCCGCCGACTACATGGCCAAGGGCGCCGAGAAGGCTCCCGAGGCGCAGCGCGAGGTCTACCGCCAGATGGCCGAGCAGCTCAAGAAGGGCGTCGCCATCTGAGCCTCCGAGGGCGAGCCGGCGCGGCTCGCTCTCGCTTCCACCTGCCTCGGGCCGCCTCCGGGTACAATCAGCGCCCCGGAGGGAGGAGGCACGACATGGATCGCGAAACCGCCTGGCAGATCGTCTGCGAGCACGTCCAGGACCCGGGCCTACGCCGCCACATGCAGGCGGTCGAGGCCGCCATGCGCTGGTATGCCGGCCGGCTGGGCGAGGACCCGGACACCTGGGGCCTCGCCGGTCTGCTCCACGACTTCGACTGGGAGATCCATCCGACCTCGGCGCAGCACCCCACCGAGGGGGCGCCGATCCTTCGCCAGCGCGGAGTCGACGAGGTGGTGGTGCAAGCGATCCTGTCGCACAACCCCGAGGGCAGCGGGATCCATCCGCGCACCCCCCTCGAGTTCGCGCTCATGGCCTGCGACGAGATCACCGGCCTGATCATCGCGGCGGCGCTGGTGCGCGGTCACAAGGACCTGCGCCAGCTGAGCGTCAAGTCGATCAAGCGCAATTGGAAGGACAAGCATTTCACCGCCGCCGTCGACCGTGGCGAGGTCGAGGCGGCCGTAGACGCCTTCAGCCGCGAGTGCTACGACGGCAAGCTCGGGCTTTGGGAGCACGCCGGCAACGTGCTCACCGCGATGCAGGGAGCCGCCGGGGATCTGGGCCTCGACGGTCGTCTCGCCGCCGACGGCGCCGGCTGAATCGGCCCTGAGGCTCCGGTCTTGTCCGGGCCTCGACTCCTGACCTTCTGCATAGATACAACGAGGGCCCTGATCCACAGGGGACCAGGGCCCTCGGGTCTGTCTCGATGGCGTGGGGTACCCCCGTTTCGGGGATCCGCCCAGCAGCGCCATGGGACGCCGGGGAGGTTCCCCTTACGAGGACGCCACCTCCACAGGACCGTTGACTATCTCCACTGGATCACCTCCTTCCTGAGCGTCCCCAACGATCGGCGGGCCCCAACCCGCCCAGTCCCTCGAGCCGCTCAAACCTCCGGGACCGCCGCACCGGCCCTCTCGGCGAGGGGGGGCGCGGAGTGAATGGAGGCATCTTGGGGCACTTGCCGCGCGGTTGTCAAATCGGGTCCTGGACCGCGGGCCCGAGAAGATCGTCGAGCCACAGGGTCTCGCCGTGCAGCAGCGCGCGAAACTCGTCCTCGGGTCGGCCCGCCGCGCGCATCGCCTCCGCCAGGCGGCGGGGCGGCTCGTCCATGGGCTCGTCGGTGAGGATAAAGGTGCCCCAGTGCATCGCCACCGACCGCCGGCTTTCGAGCTCGCGGTGGATACGCACCGCCTCCTCCGGGTTGGTGTGCACCGGGCGCATGAACCAGCGCGGGTCATAGGCGCCGATGGGCAGGAGCGACAGGTCCATGGCACCGAGCCGCCGGCGGATTTCCTGGAAGTCGGGGGAGTAACCGCTGTCGCCGGCGAAATAGACCC
>JAGQSE010000857.1 GCA_020439725.1 Acidobacteriota bacterium | reverse complement strand
GCGCTGGCGCGCACCCTACGCCTCGGACGGTGCGCTGGCGCGCACCCTACGCCTTGACGCGACGGTGGTGGGGTAGGCGAGCCGTACGTTTGGACGCGGCGGTGGCGGGGTAGGCGGGCCGTAGGGCGAGCCTGCCCGGCATCTGGTCGGTAAGCAGGCGCTCCCTACGCCCTGCGTTCCACCCGTCCCCCGAGCAGCAGCGTCGTCCGCGAGGATCCCCGGACCAAGCGCTGGCCCCAGCTGGTGCGGTGGGGGGCGTCGCCGGCGAGCTCTTGGATCTCTTCGACGACGAGGCCGGCGCGGTGGTAGGTGGGGACGAGGTCCTGGCGGACGCGCTCCGGGTCGAGGGCGGGGAGCGCTAGACGCTGGAGGTAGTCCTCGTCCTCGAAGACGCTCGAGTTGAGCAGGAAGAGGAAGCGGGCGTCCGGCTCGGTGAGGGCGACCAGGGCCCGCAGCATCGGCTCGATGGGCTCGACCAGGGCGCGAAGCAGCGAGCCCCACGGGAAGTTGACCACCAGGCGATCCGCCAGGCCGACGAGCGCGCCGGGGAGCTCCTCGGCGGCCGACACTACGAAGAGCGCGTTGGGTGCACCGCCCTTGGCCGGTTTGCGGCGGCTCTTGACCGCCGACGCCGTCATCGCCTCCGCCACCGCGTCGACGCCGATGACAAGGGTGTCGGGGTGCTCGCGCGCCTCGCGCAGCACGAAGCGGCCGTCACCGGTGCCGACGTCGACCAGGCAGTGGGTGTAGCGCGAGCGCATCTCGGCGGCCGATTCGTGCTCGAAAGGGACGACTTGCTTGCCGTCGAGCCGCCTCATGAATCGCCTTCCTGGGTGTTTCGCTGCAGGCCGAGGAGGTGCTGGTAGGCCTCGCGCCGGCTCCCGGCCCCGACACGCTCGAGGGCCCGGGCCAGTGCCTTGACCGGCATCCCCTCGGCGAGCAATGCCTCGAGAAAGGCGTCGGGCACAGCGGCGTTGCTCGGTCGGATGTCTGCGGGCACCGCGGCCGGCGTTGCGTTCCGTGTCGGGGCGGCGCCGGGACCCAGCACCAGCCAGACCCATCCCCGGCTCCCACCCCGCTCCTCGTGCGGGCCGTCTCGTAGGGCTTCCCCGGCGGGGAGCCGCAGCAGCTCCTCGTTTCGTCCTCCCGGATCGCGCGCTACCAGGAGCATTCGGTCGGGCTCCAGAGCTTCAACGGCCGCGAGCACCGATGCCAACTGGGTCTCGCGGAGGAGCACCACCGCGGTTTCGCCCGTGGCGTGCCGGGCCAGCCACTCGCGGATGGCTCCTCGGCCCCGCGGCGGTGCGGGCAGCCAGGTCACCGGCGGCGCGGCGAATCCCGAGGCGGCGAGCACCCGAGCCCAGGACGGACCGACGCCCGCCGGCGCCACGCCGACCTCGAGCTCCCAGGCTGCATGGACAACGGCCAAGACGGGCGAGCCCGCCGGTGTGCCCTCGGCGCCCAGCAGCAGCCCGACTCGCGCGCCGTCGCGAAGCGCCTCGATCACCGCTTCGGATTGCGCTTCTGCGTCGAGTGGCAAACGGTCCACGGCCGGCTCGAGATCGCCCATCCAGCGCGGCATCGGGCCGGCACAGGCCACCGAATCGACCGCGATGAGCACGCGCCGTAGCTCGTCGTTCGGGTCCTCGGCCTCGTTCCGCCCGACCACCCACAGGACGCCGAGCCGCTCGGCACCGCTTCGGGGAAGCTCCTCGATCTCGACTTCGAGCACGGCATCCGGATCCCGCAGCCGTACCACCAGCTCCCGATCGAGGTCCGCGGCCCCCTTGTCGGTGCCGAAACCAAACGTGCGCCCGCGCCCCTCGTCGCTCCGCCGAAAGATCAGCGTGTCCCGGGCCGCCATCCACGGCGTCGCGGTGGCACGGACGCGCTCTTCCAGATCCCCGACGCGGAGCTTCATCTCGATGGGCCCGCGGAGCCTCGCGACTTCACGCGGCTCGAAGTCCGCCCCGACTCCCACGATGCACGTCCCTCGCGCCGAGACCTCCCGATCGCGCGTAATCTCGAGCGTCTTGGCGTGGGTCGCCCGGAGGTTCCGGTGGCCATGGGCCCGGAAGCGAATGGTGCGAAGCGCTGAAGCCGGGGGTCGAGTCGCCATGAAGAAGCTACTCTACAGGCCGCCCAAACTCGGAGGTAGGCCGAAGCAATCGAGTCCGGTGTCCGTAACCGTCGCAGCCGTCCGCCTGTAGACTGGACTGCATCATGAAGATCCTGTTGCTCGCTCTCGGACTCCTGCTCCCAAGCCCTGGCTGGATCGACGCCGCCGAGCCCACCTGTTCCGAGGCCGGCGACAGCAGCTTCGTCGACGCCGTCGAGAAGATCTGGCCGATGGACGACGGGCGTGTGGGGATCGCGTTCCGCAAACACGCCGCTATCTACTTTGTCGACAAGGACGATCCCTGCTGGAAGACGTGGCAGCCGCTCCTGCTCGATAGTCTCGAAAGGAGCCTCGAGCTGCGGATCTCGTTTCGCGTCAAGAACCAGCAGATCACTGCGATGGTGCCCGCGGAGAGCCAACCCGAACCATGACCGCGGAGACCGACCGCCCCTACGCCAGCCGCGGGGGGCTGAAGCTCGAGCATGCGCTCTACGAGTTCGGGCTTGAGGTTGCGGGGCTCGAGTGCGCGGACCTTGGGTGCAGCACCGGGGGGTTCACCGATTGTCTGCTGCGGCACGGGGCGGCGCGGGTGGTGGCGGTGGATACGGGGTATGGGGTGCTCGACTATCGGTTACGGGTCGATCCGCGGGTCGAGGTGC
>JAGQSE010000856.1 GCA_020439725.1 Acidobacteriota bacterium | reverse complement strand
CGGCGGGATCGGTCCGACCGGAGATCTTGTAGGTCCCCGAATGGGCCAGGCCCTTGTCGTCGTTGCCGTCCAAGCAAAGGTTCGAGCTCTCGAGCCTCACATCGGTCGCGAACGGATGCGTATGGCTCCGTCTCTCCCCGTCGGTGGTGAAGGGCGTACTGCCAAACTTCTGGAACGGCTTGGCGCCGGCGGGCGAAGCGACCACGAAGCGGCCGGCGGTCTCCGGCGTCGGGCGCCAGCCGCTCGGGCAGTTGCTCTGGCCGCCGTGGAAGATCGTCATCCCCTCGGGGAGCGGATCCGCCGCGTCGGCGACCAGACCGGTCTTGATACACCCGAGGAGGCGCACGTAGGGCAGCAGGTCGCCCGGTTGGCTCCGCCTCAGGTCGCCGGAGTCGCCCTCGAACTTGCGCTCGCCGCTCGCCGCTCGCTCTCTCGAGGGGAAGAGGAACCAGGCCACGCCGTAGGCCGTCGGTGTGAACGCCCCTGCCACTCGGTGCTCGTGGTTTCCGTCCTGCCTCGTACCGGTCCACCCGTCCCCGGTCACCAGCCCCGTCGTGCCGCCGGCCACCAGGGGCATGGCGAAACGGCCGGTGATCGCGGGACAGACCGGCGGGCCGCAGACCTCCCACTGGCTCGGACACGAGTCTCGGTTGAAGAAGCCATAGGTCTCGATGGGCAGCGGATCGCGCGGCGCATCCTTGCCGGTCTTCTCACAGGCGATGAGGTGGATGAAGGGCAGGTTGAGGTCGCTCGCGGTGATCCCCGAGTAGTTCGCGATGTTGCGCTTCCCCACCGCGACCGGAGCTGTGTTGCCGCAACCGTTTTCGCCTTTCACTTCCTGCCTTGGAAGGTCGAACGAGACGCTCAACGGCGCATGGACATGCTGCGGCGCCACTCCCGCCGCCATCGGCGTGCCCACGGGATTGGCGCTCCCGTTCTTGCCGTCGAACATCAACAGCCGGCCGCGGGCGTACTCGGGCTGCGTCCAGCCGGCCGGGCAGGTCTCGGTCTCGAAGAACGTGACCATCCCGGCGGGAACATCGCCCTCCGAGCTCGAGCCCTCGGCCACCGACCCGATCCCGACGAGGAGGAATAGAGCGACCAGAAAGCGAGCAATGCGGAGGAGGCGAGAAAGGCGATTGGGCTGAGACATCGATGGCTCCTGGAAAGAGGTTGAACGGTTCTGCCCACCAAGTGCGGGCAGATCCCCGGACCTCTCACCAGGAGCCAAATTCGATGTCAGGGAGTCGGTGCGTAGGACGCGTAGGGCGGGCGCCAGCCCGCCGTCAGACACGGTGGGCTCGCGCCCACCCTACGCGAGCCGCAACGCTATCCCTCTATGAATCAATACCTTACAGGCAAGCAGGGCAGGCACAGGGGCCTGCCCCTGCGACCGAAATTCGGGGACACGATACCTATTCCCGTAAGCCATTGAACAGACAGGGCAGAGTCGAGATGGGTATCGTGTCCCCGAAATGATTCGGAAGGTCGCCGGCCTCACATGCTGCCGCTGAGAGCTTAAGCCGGCTCGAGGGATCGTTGACGAGGCTGCGTTTCCCGTCTACCCTCGCTCCAAGCA
>JAGQSE010000855.1 GCA_020439725.1 Acidobacteriota bacterium | reverse complement strand
CGCCGGTCGCCAGCTCGGCCCGGCCCTCCCCTCCTCCCCCGCCGCGACGCCGTCGCCCGCCGGATCGCTCGCGGAGCGGTTCGCGACGGCCCCGGACTCGCGGGCCCCTCGTCCACGGCGATGGAGGCTCGCCAGGGCGAGCACCAGGCAAAGGCCGCCGAAGGCGACGATGAAGCTCAACCAGCGGAGCTGGTCGAGCCAGCCGAAGATGTCGAGGCTGCTCAGCAGCTCGTCGTCGGATCGCTGCCAAAGGACCTGCGACAAGAGAGGGCGGCCTGGGGAGTCGAGCTGTGCCACGAAGTAGCCGATCAGCGAGCCGCCGCTGGTCCCCACCACCTCGTCGACGGCCAGCGGAGGGTCCGTCGTCGCACTGGAGCCTTCGGCCCGCCGGTTGCGCAGGGCGCCGCTACCGTAGAGCTCGTCGAGGAGCACCGACTGGTAGGCCGCTTTGACGCCACCACCAGGGAGGACGAGGGCGAGGCGCTGCTCGGGGACCACGCGACGGTGGAGGCGCAGCAGCCGCAAGGCCTCGTCGGCGGTGAAGTCGAAGGTGCGGGTCCCGAAATAGCGCTCGGGTTCCGCGGCGGACGCCCACGAAGCGACGATCTCCGGTCGCTCGGCGGGCGCTTGACGGCGATAGAGCAGGACCTCGTCTTGCTCGGGCAAGCTCGGAAAGCCCACGGGGAGGCGTTGGACGATCCGCTGCGGCTCCGCCGCGCCTGCCGTGTGGACGCTGGGCAGGAGCACCAGGAGATCCGCCGGCGAGCCCACGGAGTCGTCCCAGGGAAGCGGCTCCTCGCTGGCATCGGCGGCGGAGCGTTCGGATACCAGCAGCTCGATCTCTTCGGAGCCACCGCCCACCGGAACGAGGTCGAGGGGCCGGCGAGCGTCTCGCGAGTCCGCGGCCAGGCGGTCCACGGGCTGGTGGTCGAGGGTCAGGCGCAAGTCTTCGAAGAAGCCGCGCCAGAAGGCGCCTCTGACTTCGCCCTGGACCCGTAGGACGGCCTCGGAGGAAGTTCCGGTACCACCGTCGCCGAGCTCGGCCTGCCAAGCCGCGAGGCGCGCGTCGAGCCACCGCCCGAGGCCGCCCACCGGAGCGACGAAGCCGCCGCTCGACAGGTGCGACGGCATCACCGGCCGCAGCCGGCGTCCCGATGGCGGCCGGTCGGAGCAACGGGTACGCTGGGCCTCGAGCTCGGCGCCGGAAATCTCTCGGACCGCCCGGCACCAGACCTCTTCGCGGTACTCACGCCACAGCTCCGCAGCGCCTGCCAGAGGCTCGAGCCGGCCCGCGCGCCAGATCCCGGCCCTCAAGGTCGAGCGCACCGGACCCGACCAGGGGCGGGAGATCTCGCCGCTTCCCGCCAGCGAGACCGGCGCCCCCGTCCGCTTCCACACCAGGGGCACGACCTCGACCTCGTCCCGGGCCAGGAGCGACAGGCCGAAGGGCGTCACGACGCCGCCGTCGACCTGTCGACGAGACAACCAATCCAGGACCTGGTACGAGCTGCCGAAGGCGACGTTGACCTGGACCTTGCGCTGCCCGACACAGGGATCGTCCACGGCACCCGCCGGTGCCGGTGCCGCCTGTTCCAGCGCGGCCTCGAGCCGGCTATGGAGCTCGCCGGGAGCCAGATCGGCGTCCTCGAGGGGTAAAGCCAGCGTCAAGGCCGTAGCGACCTGGTCCGGGCATCCGGCGCGGGCGAAGACCACCGCCGACGCCGGTACGGCGAGGCCCCAAGCCAGCGCCCAGGCCAAGGCGATCGCGACTCTGCCGGGGGTCGTCATCGGCGTTTCTCGTCTCCGCTCGTCGGAATGTCGAAGCGCAGCCACTCACGGGGCAGCGGCATCGTGTACACCTCCGTAGACGGACCGCAGACCGGGCCTTCCGGTGGCGAGAAGCCGCTCGGTGGCATCGGCGCCGCCGCCACCTGCCGCAGGAAGCTCGCCGCGCGCCCGTTGGTGAGCAGCGGTGCGAAGCGGATCGGGCGGGTCAGCGGGCGAAAGAAGTCGTCGTAGTGGGTGGCGAGGACGTGGCGCGGTTCGAGGGCGTCGAGGAGATAGGTGGGAAAGCCCGGTGCCAGGTGATGCGACGGCATGCACAAGACCGCCAGGTCGACGCCGTGGCCGTCCTCGGCGACCGAGGGCGGAGGCAGACCGATACCCTCGCGACTCGCCGCGTCCTGGTAGTAAAGGCGGAAGCGCACCCGGTCCGGATCCACCGGATCGAGAAGATCGAGCAGGAAGGCCAGCGGCTGGCCTTGGCGCAATGCCTCGTGACGCAGCTCATGCCACGGCCTGGCGACCGGTGCCGGGACCTCCCCCGGGGCGTAGTGCACCACGCCGGCCTGCGGCGCATGGCTGGTGGCGAGCGGCATCAGTCGCATGGGCAACGGGGTACCGTCGTCCCCGATCAGCCGATGCCAGCGCCCGACCCAACGCTCGACGTCGATGGTCCGCCGATAGACATCCGGGTCCGCGAACAGCAACCGCTTGGCGCTGGCGTTGGCGAAGAGCCTGGCTCGGCGCGTGTGCTCGCGAAGCACGACCGGCAGGTCTTCGAGATGATCGTAGTGAGCATGTCCGACGAGGATCGCCCGGACCCGCTCCACGGGCACGGCAGCCAGCTCCTGGGCCACCACATCGGGTCGCGGGCGAACGTGCCCGAAAAGCACCCGTCCAAGGGTCGGCCGCGAGAAGAAGGGCCCGGTGAGGACGCCGACGCCCTGCCATTCGAGGTAGAGCCCCGCGGTCCCCAGGTACCGAACGTCGACCGCATCGACGGATGGCCCGGCACCCGGGTCGCTCATCCGCGACGCAGGTGCGCAGGGCGGCGCCTTGAAATCGAAGCCCCCTGCGTGGCCCGGAGCCAGCTCGGGAGGCACGAAGTGGCCGCACGCCAGGGGCATCCAGAGAATCCACCCAAGCCGCCGCCACCTCGAGCCGCTCAACCGGATCATCGCCATGGCCTCCTCCGAGAGCTCACGCCCGGATCGATGAAGCTCTGCCGCAAAGACGTACTTCTCGCTAGCCTACCATTGCCTCGATTCCCCCACGGGGACGAGCCTCGAGCCCTCGCTTTGGGCTACGATGCGGCGTGACCATGACCACCCTCGACCTGCCCTCCAGCTCCGAAGCCACCACCCAGGGGATCCACGTCCACGTCGAAGCGGAGTACGACCCCGAGCGTTCACAGCCCGAGCGCAGTCTGTGGTTCTTCCTCTACACGGTGACCATCACCAACACCGGGAAGGGCGCCGTCAAGCTCCTCCACCGCTACTGGACGGTGACCGCCGGCGACGGCTCGCAACAGGAGGTCGACGGCTCCGGTGTGGTGGGCGAGCACCCGATCCTCGAGCCCGGTGAGAGCTTCAGCTACACCTCCGGCTGCCCGCTCGCTACCCCCTTCGGAGCGATGCACGGCAGCTACGAGATGCTCCGCCTCTCCGGCGGCAGCTTCCGCGCCGAAATCGCCCCTTTCGGTCTGAGCGGTCCCTACACGGTCCACTGACCTCCGGCGCCCCGCCTCGGTCGCCGCGGCACCGTGACGGCGACCCCGAATCGGCCCGTGCAACCCCCGTCCGGGGTGGTCGTAGACTAGAGCGAGCGTCGAGCCCTTTTCTCGGGTGCTCCGACGGCAGCGCTCCGGCGGTGGCCCGCTCCGACCGGAGACCTCGGCACGAAAGGAGCCCGCCATGGTTTTCCGCCGACTCCTCCTCGCCCCGACGCATGCGCGCCAGCGCCCGAAGGCTTTGCTCCTAGGGCTCGTTTTGTGCGCTTCCCTGGCTTCGACCATGGCCGCACCGGCCTTCGCCGAGTGGCCCCAATGGCGCGGTCCGCACCGCGACGGCCGGTCGCCGGACACGGGGCT
>JAGQSE010000854.1 GCA_020439725.1 Acidobacteriota bacterium | reverse complement strand
TGCCGGCGCGCCAGGACGAGGCGCTCGAGGCCGGCGAAGAGCAGCGGCGCCAGGACGAAGGCGGTGACCACCAGGTGAAAGTAGACGGCGAGGGCGGCGAGGACGACGTAAACCACGGCGCGCCCCCGACTCGGCGCCTCGAGCCAGCGATAGAACACCATCACCGCCGCGAAGGCGATGAGCACCACCGGCGCGTAGGAGCGGACGATGCGGCCGTAGAGGACGAGGATCGGCGAGATGGCGAGCAACCAGCCGAAAACCACCAGCGTCCCCGCCGGCAACCAGCGTCGCAGCAGGAAGGGCGCCGCCACCAGCATCAGCGCGGCACTCAGCAGGATCGGCGCGCGCATCGTCATCTCGGTGAAGGGGATGGGCGACACCAGCAGCAGGCGGTAGA
Organism: Acidobacteriota bacterium; assembly: GCA_020439725.1. GTDB lineage: Bacteria > Acidobacteriota > Thermoanaerobaculia > Multivoradales > JAHZIX01 > JAGQSE01. The sequence goes on along the minus strand of JAGQSE010000854.1, from coordinate 2,420 downwards.
GCGCCGACAGCGGCAGGCAGGCATCCTGGGGGCGATAGGTGAAGAGGATCTCGGGGAAGCGGAGCTCGAGCACCGCACGCACCGCGTGGAGCTCGTCGCCTCCCATCACCTGGCGGCTGAGACCCCACAGGCGGATCACCATCCCCGCCACCAGCGCCGGCAGCAGCCAAAGGAGCAGCCGTCCGTCGGAGCGGCTGCCCTCGTGGTCCGTGACCGGTGGGATCACGGCGATGTCTCCAAGGCGGCGCGCCGGCAGACCGGGGGCTCGTCGCCGTCCGCCATGGCGGGTGTGAAGCCCGGGCTGGCGAGATACAGCGGGTTGGTGAAGACCAGCCCGCGCTCTCCCTGCCACACCTCGAGCCGGACGAAGCGCGTCTCGCCCCCCGTCACCACCAGCTGACCGTCGTAGCCCTCGCCCAGAACCGGCTCTTCGCGCACCACCTGGCCGCCTGAGATCCAGCGGATCCTGCAGTCCGGCGGCAAGGGCTGGACCCGCGCTTCGACGGTCGCTTCCCGGCCGGGGGTCAGCTCGAGGATCTGGCCTTGCACCGGCCGGCCGCCGATCGACAGCTCGGCGATCCCGGAGAAGCGTGCCGGATCGCCGAAGAAGACACGGCCACAGCGAAGGCCCTCGATGAGGTCGCGGCTCCCGGAGCTCGCCGCGTGAATCCAGGTCAGGTAGTTGTTGCCGTCGGTCCAGCCCTCGCGGGGGTCGTGGGAGTCGCTGGAGCCGATCCCCGTGATCACCACGCCGGCGGCGGAGAGTCGATCCCACACGGCCAGGTGCTCGGCCAGGGGCAGCACCCGCTGCGGGTAGCCCACCTCGAGCAGGTCGGCGCCAAAGGCCCGCTCCTCGACGGGTAGGTCGCCGCGACCCGAGAGCTCCTCCTTGACGTCATCCTCCGGGTCGTCGCCGGCGCCGAAGATGTGGTTGTAGGCGACCACGCCGCCGCGTTCGTGGGCCCAGCGCACCGCCTCGCGCGGTGCCATGCCGTGGGGGAAACGCGCAAAGTCGGGCAGCTCGATCTTTGGCAGGAAGGCGTTCATGTGGAGCGCATAGCTGAGCTCGAGCCCGACGTGCTCGACCACACCATGGGCCGCGCCGAGCTCGGCCGCCATCTGCTCCTCCCGCATCAGAAGCGCCGGGCCATCGAGCTCCTCGTGCAGTTCGAGGTCGTCGAGCAGCACCGCCGCCGAGGCACCCCGACGGGTCTCGAGGCGGATCTCGATCCGTCGCAGGCTGTTGTCGGCACCGCCCAGCCCGAGCCGGGCCGCGTCCTCGCTCACCGGCAAGCGGAGTCGGGTCCAGCGGCCAGTCTCGGCGGCGAGCGCCACGCACACCACCCGCCGGCCGTCCTCTTGCTCCTCGTGGGGCGGGCAGGTCTCACCCACCGTGTACCGCAACTCGCCGACCCCGGCGGCGCGGCGCGACAGCTGCGTGCGAACGACGAGCCGGGCATCGTCGCCGAGCTGCGTTTCGGGCCGCACCTCGATCTCGAGGGTCACCCCCGCCGCCAACGGACGGGACCAGCGGCCGCCGTTGGTGTCGAGCCGGCCACCGGTCCAGCCCCACTCCTCACCCGGACCCGCCGTGGCGGCGAGGCGTAGCGAATGCTTGCCCTCGACCGCGGTGTCGCTTAGCCGCTGGTCCTCGGACACGAGAGCCGCTCCACCGCGGGTCGTCTTCCAGCCGACGCGGAGATAGCGAGGTCGCTTGCTCCAGGGCATGCCGCGGTAAGGGATCTCGACCTTGCGCTTGAAGCTCTCGAAATCGAAGTGCGAGAGAAAGGTGTGGCGGGCGACGCGCCAGTCGTGGTCGGTCCACCACAGGACGTCGACATCGCCCAGGTCGGCGGCCGCTCGGGTCTGCTCCTCCATGGTCCCCTGGCCCTCGCTGAAGCTGCCATGGAGGTGGAGCTGCGTGCCCCAGTAGCGCGCCTCCGAGGGCTCGACCGGCGGCGGCGACAACTCGTTGTTCCCACCGCCGCAATCGGCGAGGAGCAGGCAGAGAAGTGAGGCCGCGGGCACCAGCCCCGGCCGCCGAGTTCGCGCACGCCTCATAGCCGGTTGAGGGCGTCGAGCGCGGGCCCTGCGCTTCGTTGCCAGCCGATCGCGACGATGACGGCGAGGAGCGCGAGCGTCGCCCAGCCGCCCCAGCGCTGCCAGCGTCGCACCGGCCCCGGCCGCCGCGCGGCGAGGGCACCGGTGTAGAGACAGAGGATCGGCAGGATCGGTATGTGGAATCGGGGGATGGCGTTGGCCAGGACGTGGACGCCCATGGTCAAGAGCACCGCCATGACCGCGAGCACCTTGAAACGCGGATCGGGGACCCACCACATGCCGGCAAGACCCGCGGCGAGGATCAGCAGGTAGAGGTCGAAATCGGCGGCGAGGAGGACGCTCGCCACCGGCCGCGACAG
>JAGQSE010000853.1 GCA_020439725.1 Acidobacteriota bacterium | reverse complement strand
CGACGGGCACGCGCCGCGGCACCCCACGACCGCCGTCTTCGCGGCGCTCGGGACCGCCGGTCCGCGCGTCCTCGGCGAAGAAGGTGCGCATCTGCTCGTTGGCGGCGCGGAGCTTGGCCGCCAGGGTATGCCAGAAGGTCCAGTAGAGCTGGACGCCGAGCTCGGCGTCGTTCTCGACCAGCTGGCGGAGGCCACCGGCATCGAGACGGAAGAGCACCGTCGGTTCGGCGGCCACCGCGTCGGCGGCGCGCTCGAGGCGGGTGACGAAGTTTGACTCGCCAAACAGGCTGCTGGGGCCCAGGCGGCGTAGCTCGAAGGTGCCGTAGGAGGTCTCCGAACGGAGCGTCATGGCGCCGCGCTCGATGATGAAGACGTCCTGCTCCGCGGTGTCGGCCTCGAAGATGACGCTGTCGCGCTCGTGGAATTCTTCCTTGACCACCCGCGCGACCCGGATGATCTGGTCGTCGGAGAGCGTGGTCAGCGCGCCGAGGCGTTCGATGCGCCCGGACAGCTCGATGAGACCGCGGCTGTCGGCGGTGGCGCCGACCGGCGGCGCGGTCTCGGTGTCGACGGTGCCCTCCTCCTCGAGGAAGCGCTCGCGGTGCCACTGGAGCCGGTCGAAGGCGATCTGCAGCCGGTCGCGCTGCTGGTGGAAGCGTTGCACCAGGTCCTCGTGCTCGAGACCGAGGATCTGGCGCAGCGTGCGGATGCGCCGGCGCAGCCGCTGGGCGCCCTCGGTGTCGCCCTCGTTGAGCAGCAGGAAGGCGTGGATGGTGGCGTCCAAGGAGCGCTGGAACTGGCGGCGCTCGTACTCCGCGCGTCCCAGGGCCTCGGCGCTCTCGCGGTCGAAGGGATTGAAGCGCAACGCCTTGGTCAGCTGGGCGGCGGCGCCGTCATAGTCGCGGCGGCGCGCCAGGATCCGCCCCATGAGCTTGTACCCCGTAGGGTTGGCGGGTTCCTTGGCCTTGGAGATCTCGAGGCATTCGCCGGCCCGGACGTTCTCGCCGCGTTCGGCGTAGAGCTGGGCCAGCCCGAGGAAATGGGCGCTGTCGATGGCGTCGCGGCGCAGCTGCTCGCGGATCGCGTCGCGGGCGGTACGGGGGCGGGTGTCGTGGTACTGGCGCTGCATCCGGCGCACCTCGGCGAGGGCCAGCTTGATCCCCGAGTTCTTCGGGTCGAGCTCGTGCGCGAGATGGAACAGCTCGGCGGCCTCCGAATACAGCTGGCGCTGCGAGAAACGCTTGGCCACTTGGGTCAGGGCGTCGATCTCGTCTTGGAGCTGTGTTGGCGCTTGCATGTCCGCCTTCCCTGGGGGAGAGCCAGTCTAGCATGCGGGGTGCCAGCCGCCGTGACCGACGGTGGGACGCGGATTGATAGGCTCTCGGCCGAGGATCCCGAAGCTCCGATGGAGGGAGGAAGCACGATGGACGAGCGAAGCTTGGCGAGGGCTTTCGCGGTGCTGGCGACGACCCTGGCGTTGGCCTCGGCGGCGGGTGCCCAGCTGCGGATCGAGGTGTCCGACGACGGGCTCGAGGCGGTGAGCCTGCCCGCCCACGAGGTGCCGCGGGTGCTGCGGGGTCCTTCGCCGGTGCCCTA
>JAGQSE010000852.1:843-1801 GCA_020439725.1 Acidobacteriota bacterium | reverse complement strand
GGCTGCGAGCGACGCCGACCACTGGCGCTTGGTGGTCTTTGGCAACTCGTCGTTCCTCAGCAACCAGCTGATCGGCAGCCTGGGCAACGCGGCGCTGGCGAGCAACCTCCTCAACTGGCTGGCGCAGCGCGACCAGCTCCTCGGGATCCCGGCCCGTGAGCCGGAGCACGTGCGGCTCAACCTGACCGGGTCCGAGGTGCGAGGAATCCACTGGCTGGTGCTCGGCCTGTTGCCGGGATTGGCGGTGGTGGCTGGGATTCTCGTCCGCTATCGGCGGAGGCGGTGAGCGATGCGACCGCGCAATCTGCTTCTCCTCTTCCTCCTGGTGGCGGGCCTCGGTGCGTTCATCTATTTCGTCGATCGGGATCTGCCCTCGACCGACGAACAGACCCAGGAGGCGGGAAAGCTTCTCCCACTGGAGTCGGATGAGGTCACCCAGCTGGTGCTCACCCACGGCGAGGAGACGGTCCGTTTCGAGCGGACGCCGGCCCAAGAGGTCGACGGCAAGCCCGGCGTTCCGGGCGACTGGGGGCTGACCGAGCCCCTGGTCGCTCGGGCCGATCAAGGGGCTGTCGACCGGCTGGTCTCGACGTTGACGTCGCTCCGGACGGAGCGCACCCTCGAGGACTACGACGCTGCGGGTCTGGGTCTCGAGGCGCCCCGCGCCACGGTGATGCTGGGGACCGGGAAGGCGACGACCACGGTGCGGGTCGGTGCCGAGATCCCGGCGAGCTCGACGACGGTGGTGGCCATCGACGGGCGAAGCTTCGCCTACGTGATCCAGGACTCGGTGGTGAGCGAGTTGCTGCGCTCGGTGGGGGAGTGGCGGGCGCGGGACCTTCTTCCCGGGACTCGGCCGGAGATCCGGACGGTGGCATTGTCGACGGCGGACCGCACGGTGGTCGTGGCGCGGCAGGGTGATCGGGACGAGTTCACGTTCGAGGTGCCCGGCAAGGAG
>JAGQSE010000852.1:0-729 GCA_020439725.1 Acidobacteriota bacterium | reverse complement strand
GAGGTTTCCTTTGCCGACAAGCCGGACTTCCATCTCGAGGTCGGAAACACGGTTCCCGACCAGGTCGGTCGCTACTACGGTCGGGTCGGAGATCACCTCTACGAGATCTCGACCGAGCTCCCCCAGCTGGCCCGCGAAGACCTCGACTCGTGGCGTTCGAAGGCTTGGTCGGCGCTTCCCGTCTACCTGGTCGACGGGGCCACGATGACCCTCGACGGCACCACGGTCGAGTTGCACCGCGACGGCAGCGACTGGCGCCGCGGCGACGACCTGGTGGCCTACGACACGGTGAGCGAGCTGCTCTACGCGGTCCACGACGTTCAGGCGGACGAGATCCTGCCGCCGGCCAGGGCCGCCGGCTTGCCCAAGGAGCCCAAGCTCCATCTTCACCTGACGACCAGCACCGGCGAAGAGGACCTGTCTCTCTACCCGGTCGAGGGCCATTTCGTGGCACGCACCGAGGGCCGAGACGTCCTCCTCGAGCTGCCGGCCGAGACCGGGGACAAGATTGTCCGTATTGCCACCGAGCTCCGCGACGCGCCAGCCCAGCCGGAGAAGCCACCCACCGGTAATGACGAGACGTCGGATCCCGAGCTCGACGATGGCGGCTAGGCAGCCGCGCTACCTCTTCGAAAGTGGCAAAGGGACGGGTTTGAAACCCGCCCCTACCCGAGTCCTGGCCTATTTCCAGGCAGGGGTTCTTGCCGTATGCCTGGTAGGGGCGGGTTT
>JAGQSE010000851.1 GCA_020439725.1 Acidobacteriota bacterium | reverse complement strand
GAGAGCTCCGGGTACGCGGAGTCCGCGTCCGGCTCGTCGTGGTGGTGAGGGTCCCTGCCGCTGGTGGCGTGGCTCTCCGGAGCTGGATCGGCACCGGCGCTCATTGGACCCGCTCACATTTCAAGTCGTCCGGGTCGCTGCTGACGAGAAGCTCTTCGGTGCCGATCTCGTCGGGGTCGGTCGTCGGCTCTTGTTCGTCGATGGCAGGAGCCGGCACGCCCCGATCTGTCTTTCGCTCGCCGCGTTTGCGGGATCGCTCCTCGCACACCGCCTTCTCCCCGGCCTTGCGCAGCGCTTCGCGCAGCTCATCCTTTTCGAACTCTGCTACCGTACGAACCATCCCGTTTGTCTCCTTTCGGACGGCGTCAAAGGGGCCGGGGGGCCGGGACGCGACCAACCTCCCACCCAGACACGTTGCCGAGCCCCGACTTGCCCCCGGCCGTCCAGTGGAGACGTTATTCAAGACTTTGGGATGTGCGGGAGTTCTCGTGTAGACTCCGATTCAATCTGAATCTAGGGTGTTGTTGAGAGTGCCAAAGTCAGGAGAGATCCGAGTTTCGCCCGCCCGAGCGGTCTTGGAAGCGCTCGATCGGGAGATCCGCAGCCGTCCCCACGGAGCCATCCGTGCGATGGAACGCGCTCTTGGGATGGGTCGAAACTGGTGGCAGGACCGCCTCAAGGGAGGCGACATCTCGCTCAACCAGTTCATCGCCGTCCTCGATCACCTGGGGTTGGATCGGGTTAGCTTCCTCAGACAGCACCTCGGCAAGAGCGGTGGCTTCGAGCTCGACCGGCCGACCGGGCCTGTACCTAGAGTGGTTCAGATCGCGCTCCGCCGGTTCGAAGCGCTCGAGGAAGGGCCAGGGCTGGGAGAGCACTTCCTCGAAACGCTGGATCGGCAGCGCTACGACGATCCCGCGGGAGCTCTGAGGCTCGGGGAACAATCCGTTGAGCTGATCGAATTGGCGCAGTTGCCTCGGTTGCTGGCCATCATCGGCAGCTCATTTCGGCTACTGCTTCGCCTCGATGAAGCCGAGCATGTCTTTCATGTAGGGATCGAGATCGCTTCCCTGGCGGAAGATCCGTTCATGCCTGCCTTGTTGGCTCGACGGCTCGCCCATGTCTTTGCGGACCGGGCGGACTATGGGCGGGCGCTCGCGTTGACCGAGCAGGTCTCCCTCGTGTTCCTCTATGCAGGCAACCAGGTGAACTTCTATCGAGGCATGGTTGACCGTGGCCTTTGGCTCAGCAGGCTCGGAAGGCCCTATGAGTCGATCAGTGTGCTTACCCTTGCGCTGGACCGCCTCCCTAAGTCAGACGCCCGGTATCGGTATGCAGCGTTCAACATCCTAGGGCACAAGCATCGAGAGATTGGACAACTCGATACCGCACTGGAGTTCGCCAAGAAAGCTGAGGAGCTCTCCGATGGCCTGGGCTCCTTCGCTGCTTCCAAGACCGTGTGGTTGCGAGCCGATATTCACACAGCCCTCGGGGAGTATTCCGAAGCAGAGCGTGCGTTGCGCCTCGTTCGAGACGAGCTCTGGCTCTCTCACGCAGCCGAAGCAGCCCTCGTCACTTGCTCGCTGGTTCGGATCCTGCTCCTGCAGGGCAAAGCCACCGAAGCCTTCGCGATGGCTGCAACGACCAGAGTCCTGGTCGAGCCACTTCGCCACAATAAGATCGTCTCCGCGATCATCGGCGATTTGCTGCGTTGCGGACGTACCGGGTTGACGCTTGCCCTCGTCGAGAAGGCTCTCTCGCGGATCGAGGGCAAGCGCTACAAGACAGACGACAGAATCGGTCCAGTCTTTCCCTAGCAGCGCCCGTCTGGGTCGAACTCTGGGCCGAGAGCCAGGTCGAAATCCGGGACGACCCCTGTCCTCTCAGAGGGCGCGAGGGACTTAACAGCGTTGAAGACTGGTTTCTCCCACTGAAGCGCTCCGAGGCCTTGGCGAGCAATCTTGGCGCCTTGTTCGTAGGTCCCATCCAAAATCGAGGTCAGGGCCAAGTCTGTAACCGGCACGAGACCCATCCCAGCAAAGAGCAACAGAATCACAACGTAGCGCATGACTCCTCCGAGAACCGGGGGTCATGAGCCCACGGGATTGCCTGCTCTGCCCCTGGTTTGGGCCTACGCTATGCGGCGGCGCTGCTGGGGCCAAATCTCTTGGAGCTTGTGTCCCCTTCGGCGACCGGAGGGCGTTTCCCGATGCTCTCGGAGGGTATGTCCTCTGTCGGTCCCGCCAACTCTGTGGAAGGGACGGACCGTACGACGAGTCTCGCGCCCGGGAAGCCGAATCCCGTCGTCGGTCGGCGAGGCCCTGAGCAGATGGGACACGTGCTTACCTATCGCGTCGTGGAGCGGTGGGACTTGCCC
>JAGQSE010000850.1 GCA_020439725.1 Acidobacteriota bacterium | reverse complement strand
CGCATGATCGAGCGCTACGACGTTCGCCTGCAGCGAATGGCCGACCCAGGGGAGTGACACGGCATGAAAGGTGAGTCCGAGGAGCTGCGGTCGAGGATCCGCGAGCTCGAGGCGGCGGCGCGGGTTCTCGAACCCGATCTTGAAGAACGGGAGCAGCTGCGCGCGGAGTTGGTGGCGACGTCGGAGCGCTTCCTCGGCGCTCTCGACTCGTCCCCGGCCTTTGTCGAGGTTGCCGATCCGGCCCTCGGTCTCCTCGACACGCCCATCGGTGAAACCGGCATCGACCTCGATCGGGCCCTCGGCGTCCTCGAAGACCAGGTCCTCCGCCCCGGTGGACACCCGGCGTCGGGGGCTCATCTCGCCTATCTCACCGGGGGCGGCATGTACCACGCGGCCCTGGCCGACTACCTGGCCGCGGTGTGCAACAAGTACGCGGGGATCTTCTTCACCGGGCCGGGGCCGGTGCGCATGGAGAACCAGGTGGTGCGCTGGGTCGCGGATCTGGTCGGCTACCCGGCCACCGCCGCGGGGAGCATCCTCTCGGGAGGGAGCCTCGCCAACCTCACCGCCGTCGTCGCTGCCCGAGACGCCCACGAGCTCCGCGGCGCGGACTACGCATCGGCGGTGGTCTACCTCACCTCGCAGACGCACCACGCGGTGCACAAGGCGGTGCGCATCGCCGGGTTGGCCGAGGCACCGATCCGGCAGGTCGCCCTCGACGAGCGGCTGCGCATGCGCCCCGACGCGCTGGCGGAGATCATCGCCGCCGATCGCGCCCGGGGTTTGCGGCCCTGGCTGGTGGTCGCCAACGCCGGCACTACCGATGCGGGGGCCGTCGATCCGCTCGACGCGCTGGCGGACGTCGCCGAGCGCGAAGGCTGCTGGTTCCACGTCGACGCGGCCTATGGCGGCTTCTTCCTGCTCACCGAGGACGGTCGCAAGGTGCTTCGCGGCATCGAGCGCTCGGACTCGGCGGTGCTCGACCCCCACAAAAGCCTCTTTCTGCCCTGGGGTGCCGGTGTCGTCGTGGCGCGCGACGTCAACACCCTGACCGCCGCCTTCGCCGAGACCGGTCACTACCTCCAGGACGCCCAGGATGTCGCCGAGGTCTCGCCCTCGGACGTCTCACCCGAGCTCACCAAGCCCTTCCGCGCTCTCCGCATGTGGCTGCCGTTGATCCACTTGGGGGTCGCCCCGTTTCGCGCGGCCCTCGAGGAGAAGCTCCTGCTGGCGCGCTACTTCCGCCACGAGGTCGCTCGCCTCGGTTTCGAGGTCGGCCCGCCGCCGGACCTGTCGGTGGTCACCTACCGCTGGGCGCCGCCGGGGACGACGCCCGAGCGAGCCGACGAGCTGACTCAGAAGATCCTCGACGGCGTCCGCCGCGACGGCCGCGTCTTCCTGTCCTCGACCCGCATCGACGGCCGCTTCACGCTGCGAATGGCCGCCCTAGCCCACCGCACCCACCTCGCCACCATCGATACGGCGCTCGAAGTGCTTGGCGAGCAGGTGGCGAAGCTCTAGGGACTAGCCGCGATCCCGTCGTAGGGTTGGAGATCCTCGACTAGGAAGCCGGGTCATCCTGCCCATCTACGGAGCCCGCCTCCCCCGTGACCGATCGGAGTGGCCGGTGCGAACCCGGAGATACTGGACAACCGGTCCATCGAGATTCGTGTGCCGATCAAGGAGTCGGCCCTGAAGCCGGCTTCCTCCCTCCCCTGGCACGGCTCTGCGGTAGGCTCGCCGGGTCTCCGGCGTGGCCGCCGAGGGACTTTCGGAAAGGGATGCGATGAGCCAGGGTGAGGACGCCGCTCTCGGCGAGGAGGAGCGCGAGCCGGCGGAGGGGAAACACCTCGCGGGGCT
>JAGQSE010000849.1 GCA_020439725.1 Acidobacteriota bacterium | reverse complement strand
AGCTTGCAGGAACGCGTCGAGACGGCTCTCGCCACGGTGCGGCCGATGCTCGCCTCTCACGGCGGTGACGTCGAGCTGGTCGCCGTCGAGGCTCCCGACACGGTGCGCGTTCGCTTTCTCGGCGCCTGCGACGGCTGTCCGGCGTCGCAGCTCACGTTCGTCGCTGGCGTCAAGAAGGCGATCCAGGAGAGCTGCCCGGAGATCGAGCACATCGAAGAGGTCCGCGGCCTGGCCCGGGGACTGGCACAGGGGCCGGCAGGGGGAGCGGCTGGGGAGCGAACGCTCAACTTCGTCAGCCCCTTCGCGCTCCATGCCGAGGGCGGCTGGCAGCCGGCGGCGTCTCTCGATGCGATCCCCGAGGGCGGCGTTTTGGCCCTTGAGATCGACGGCCGCGACCTGCTGCTGTCGAAGAACGGCCCGGTGGTCAGCGCCTTCGACAACGCCTGCGCCCATCTCGGCATGCCCCTCGACTCCGGCCAGGCGGAGGATGGCATCCTGACCTGCCCCTTCCACGGGTTTCGGTACCTGCTCGAGACCGGAGAGTGTCTGACCGCTCCGGAGGTCCAGCTCGAGGCCCACGCGGTGCGGGTGGTGGGCGCAGAGGTGGAGGTGCGGCTCAACCGCCGCTAGACGCCATGCGAGTCTCCTTGCGCCAGCCCTTGCCCCCGGCGGGAAGCGATCCATCGGCGTCGCCGCTGCTCGATCCGGCGGGGCCGCGGCGGGTGATGGGGCGAGCGCCCGGAGGCAGCGGGGAGGCGGAACCCCTGACCGTGTCCGATCGGCACCTCTTCGGGCCCCGGGGAGCGGTTCTGGGCGCCGGTGGCGGGCCGTTGGTGGTCAGTGACACCGGACACCACCGGCTTCTCGTCTGGCGGCGCCAGCCCGAGACCGACGAGGCCCCCGCCGACCTGGTCATCGGCCAGCCGACCTTCGCCGTGGAGGGCCGCAACGGCAAACGCGAGCCCGACGCCGCGAGCCTCAACGTGCCCACCGGCGTGGCCCTCGTCGGCGACGTGCTGGCGGTGGCGGATGCGTGGAATCACCGGGTGCTGCTGTGGCACGGTCTCCCCGAGCATTCGAACCAGCCCGCGGACGTGGTCCTCGGCCAGGCGGACTTCGGCTCGGTGTTGGTGAACCGGGGCTCCGCCAGCGCGGCGGCGGACACGCTCAACTGGTGCTACGGCGTCTCGATCCTCGATGGGCGGCTGGTGGTCGCCGACACGGGGAACCGTCGGGTCTTGGTATGGGAAGGGATCCCCGAGAAGAACGGCCAGCCCGCGGACCTGGTGCTCGGCCAGCCGGGCCCCGACACCCGCGACGAGAACGCCGGCCGCGATCCCGGTCCTCTGGGTATGCGCTGGCCCCACTCGGTGGCGATGTCCGGGGGGCGCTGGCTGGTAGCCGACGCGGGCAACAACCGGGTGTTGGTCTGGAACCGCCTGCCCGGTGCCGCCGGAGTTCCCGCCGACAGTGCTCTCGGACAGCAGGACTTCCTCTCCCTCGAGCACAACCGCGGTCACTACCTCCCCGACGCCGTCGGCTGTAACATGCCGTATGGGGTCGCCGCGGACGATCGACGGGTGCTCGTCGCCGACACCGCCAACTCGAGGATGATCGGTTGGCGGGGTCAGAGCCTCGGTACCGGAAGGCCGGCCGTCGCCGTCGCCGGGCAACCGGGCTTCGGCGCCAAGGGTGACAACCGCTGGGGTCCGCCGGTACGTGACAGCTTGTGCTGGCCCTATGGCGTGACGCTCTGTGGGGAGACTGCGGTGATCTCCGACTCGGGGAACAACCGGGTCCTGCTGTGGGACCTGGACCGGAGCTTCGCATCATGAGCCCGCCGCTCGGACAGCCGCTCGCCGCTACCCGCCACTGGCAGATCCGTGTCCGGGGAACGGTGCAGGGAGTCGGTTTCCGGCCGAGTGTCTGGCGTCTCGCCGAGCGGTTCGGGGTCGCCGGCGAGGTGCTCAACGACGGCGAGGGGGTGTTGATCCGGCTCGATGCCCACGAGACCACCGCCCAGGGCTTTCTTTCCGCTCTGGCCACCGAGGCGCCGCCGCTGGCCGTCATCGATTCGACCGAGCTCGAGGCGCTTCCCGAGCCTGCCACTTACCACGGCTTCCGCATCGTCCCCAGCGCCGCCACCGGCGCCCACACCCCGGTCACCCCCGACGCCTACACCTGCGCCGCGTGTCTCGAGGAGGTCTCGGACCCCTTCGAACGCCGCTATCGCTATCCCTTCACCAATTGCACCCATTGCGGGCCGCGATTCTCGATCGTCCGCGGCATCCCCTACGACCGTCCCAACACCACCATGGCGCCCTTCGAGATGTGCGAGGAGTGCCGCGCCGAGTATGAGGATCCTGCCGACCGTCGCTTCCACGCCCAACCCATCGCCTGTCACGCCTGCGGACCCAAGGCCTGGCTGGTGCGCACCGACGGTCGGGCCACCTCCTTCGATCAACATTCGATGCTCGACGACGTCGATGCGGTGGCGGGATTGATCGGCAAGGGCCAGATCGTCGCCATCCGCGGGGTCGGCGGCTTTCATCTGGCTTGCGATGCGACCTCCGCCAGCGTGGTGGAGGAGCTCCGGCGGCGCAAACACCGGGACGCCAAGCCCTTTGCGCTCATGGCCCGCGACCTCGACGTGATCCGTACCCACTGCCGGGTGAGCCACCTCGAAGAACGGCTCCTGGCGAGCGCCGTGGCACCCATCGTGCTGCTCGAGCGGCGCGCCGATTGCGCGCTCCCCGAAGCCATCGCGCCGGGTCTTACCACCCTCGGGTTCATGCTGCCGACGAGCCCGCTCCACCACCTGATCCTGCGCCGTTTCGATCGTCCCGTGGTGATGACCTCGGGGAACCTGTCGAGCGAGCCTCAGGTCACCGACAACGCCGAGGTCTCCCGGCGGCTCGGTGGCATCGCCGACTACGCGCTGCTCCACGACCG
>JAGQSE010000848.1 GCA_020439725.1 Acidobacteriota bacterium | reverse complement strand
CCCAGCGCACCGGCTTCTCGCCAAGCTGCCCGAGCGTCGCAACCAGCGCCCGCTGCCCCGCCGCGTCGGCGGTGTCGACCACGACCCGACGCGCTGGCGTGTCGTAGACCAGCACACGCCCCGCCTCGCCGGCGAGCAGGCGATGGAGGTCGGGGGCGAGGTCCTCGACCGGTAGCATGGTCGGTTCCGCTCGGTCTGCCAGGGCCGAAAGCCCGGAAACCAGGAGAAGCATGGACAGGGTGGCCTGGAGCTGCTGCATGACGTTCTCGATCTCTTGCGGACTTCCTTCAGGAGGCGGTCAGAGGATTGCGGTGCAAGGAGCGCCACTCTCATCTGTCGACCGCCCAGGGTTGCGGACGCTGTTGCCTCTCTACGAGAGCCCTTGCGCCGGGTTTTTCCTGGGGCCGCGTGCCTCAGGTGTCGACGTTCCCCCGAAACCCTCTGCTCGACCCTCAGAGGGCGACGTCGGGAGCCCAGACAGCCTTGAATTCTGCGTGCTATCTTGATCGCGATGAGAGGCGCAGCTAAATCCAGAGCGGTTTCGGTGAAAGTCCTGAGACGAGAGGATCGTCAGCTGACCGGAGGTGAGTGGGCGAACTCCACTGCCGAGCAGCGACTCGAGGCGGTTTGGATGCTGACCAAGCTTTGCTACGCCTGGGGCCGGGAGGAGGCCGTTGAGCCCAGACTTCAGCGATCTGTTGTGCGAATTCAACGACCACGGGGTTGAGTACCTGGTGGTCGGAGCGCATGCCCTGGCAGTCCATGGGCATGTCAGGGCCACCAAGGACCTGGACCTTTGGGTTCGACCTTCGCTCGCCAATGCTCAGCGTGTCTTGCGCGCTCTCGCCGCCTTCGGCGCACCCCTCCACGATCTCCTCGAAACAGACCTGGCGGAGCCCGGCACGGTATTCCAAATCGGTGTTCCCCCTCTGCGGATCGACGTCCTGACGGCGATCGATGGTGTGGACTTCGAGGCCGCCTGGGAGGCACGCCTGACGACGACCTTCGCAGGGATCCCTGCTGTTGTGCTTTCGCGAGCGGATCTGATCGCAAACAAGAAGGCGTCTGGGCGGCTTCAGGACCTAGCGGACCTAGAGGTTCTCGAGAACCCCGAGCCGTCCGAGTAGGTGGTTTTGGCGCGTCTCCTTGCTACCCTAGGCGCTCGCCGCTGAGCTCCGTCCCCGTCCCCGTCTTTGCGGCGCGATCAACGTCCACCCGGAGGATCCGCCGTGCGCTCTATCTCACGCTTCGTCCTGATTCTCTGCTTCGTCTTCCTGGCCGTATCGACCCCGGGCGCGGGGGCTCTTGAGCTCGCCGACTATCTGCCTCGGGGCGTCGAGCTCGACCCCGCGGTGCCGACGCCGGCGCAGGTGCTGGGGTTCGAGGTGGGGGAGCAGCACGCGCGACCGGACCAGATCGTCACCTACGCCTCGCTTCTCGCGCGGAGCTCGCCGCGGGTGCGGCTCGAGATCCAGGACCGAACCTACGAGCGGCGGCCGCTGGTTCTTCTGACCATCACCTCCCCGTCCAACCAGCTGCGGCTCGACGAGATCCGGAAGGCACACCTGGCCGTCGGCGACCCGGACCGGCCGGCGCCCGCCGACGCCGAGCTCGCTGCGCTGCCGGCGGTGGTGTGGCTCGGCTACAGCATTCATGGCAACGAAGCCAGCGGCGCGAACGCCTCGCTGCTCACCGCCTACTACCTGGCCGCGGCGCAAGGACCCGAGATCGAGGCGCTGCTCCATGACGTCGTGGTGCTCATCGACCCGATGCTCAATCCCGACGGTCTCGGGCGCTTTACCGAGTGGGTGACGATGAACCGCAGCGAGATGCCGGTCTCGGACCCCGAGCACCGTGAGCTCCACGAGCCGTGGCCCGAGGGGCGCACCAACCACTACTGGTTCGACC
>JAGQSE010000847.1 GCA_020439725.1 Acidobacteriota bacterium | reverse complement strand
CATCTCGAAAGCCAGCTGCACATCACCTCGGAGCAGAGCAAGGCCGGGGAGTTCTGGCTCTATGGCGCCGAGATCGACACCCAGGAGCTGCGCACCCTCGAAGCGTGGAGCGCCTACAAGTACGGCGACAAAGAGCGCAGCAAGCGCGAGCTGGTGGATGAGAACGGCGTCCTCGACGTCGCCTCGGGGATCTACCGGATCCGCCTGGAGCCACCCCGCGGGCCCGTCGAGATGCGCATCTGGTCCGACGGCAAGATCTACCCCGTACGCATCACCCCGCGCGGAGCCGAGGAGCGGCGCGTCGGCGACCGGAAGGTCGCGACCCGCGAGTTCTCGATCCGCGGCATAGAGCGTGCAGGGGAACGGTATTGGAAAGGCGAGCTCGATTTGTGGCTCGCCGACGACGAGCGCGCCACGCCCGTGGCGATCCTCATCAAACGCTCGGGTATCGGCGTGCTCCTCGAGCTCGAATCCACCTCGCGGACGGACGCCTCCGAGCTCCGTTCGCCTGAAAGTTGCGGATGAACCGCTTCCGGGAGACTCATCGGGAGACTCCCGGCGATCGATGAGAACGCAAGGAGAAGAGAGTATGAGTTGGAAGACGACGAGTTGGAAAACGACCGTGTACGTCGGCATGCTCGCCGCCGTCGTGGCGGTGGGGTGCGGCCAGAAGCCCGCCGAAGAGACCGCTCCGGCCGGCGAGCCGGAAACCGCGGCCCAGACGCCCCCGGCGAGCGAGCCCATGATGATGCTCAGTGCCGAGGCCCCTCTCCAGGGCGTCGCAGGCTCCGAGGTCTCGGGCAAGGTGACCTTCACCCAGGAGAACGGCGGCCCGGTCCACATCGTGGCCGACATCAGCGGCGCCTCTCCTGGCATGCATGGCTTCCATATCCACGAGACGGGCGATTGCAGCGCCCCCGATTTCACCTCCGCCGGTGGCCACTTCAATCCCGGTGACACCATCCACGGCGCCCCGACCGACCCTGAGCACCACGCCGGTGACCTGGGCAACATCGAGGTCGGCGAGGACGGCACCGGCCACCTCGAGATCGATTCGAGCGACGTCACCCTCGGCCCCGGCCCCACCTCGATCATCGACCTCGGCCTGATCGTCCACGAGAAGGCCGACGACCTGGTCAGCCAGCCCACCGGCGCTGCCGGCGCGCGGATCGCGTGCGGTGTCATCAAGGCCGACGGCAGCGGCTCGGATGAGTCCGGCGCCATGGGCGAGGGCGAGATGAAGATGGACGGCGAGGAGAGCGACGCTCATTGAGCCCTCTCCGCCGCGGGCTCCTCGCCCTGGTGACGGTCGCGGTCCTGTGGCCGGCCGGTAACGCCGTCGCGGCGCCGCCGGCCGGTTCCGGGAACGCAGCGACGCCTGCGGCCGGGGACCCGGCGAGCTTCGCGTCGGGGCTCGAGCTGCCCGCGGCAGCCGGAGCCCTGGCCCCCAATCTCCGCCCCGGGGGTCTGCTGAGCTGGCTCGAGCCGGTCGCGACTTCGACCGGTTCGGGTCATCGGCTGCTCTTTGCCCGCCCCCGGGGCGACGGCTGGGCCCCGCCCCAGCCGGTC
Organism: Acidobacteriota bacterium; assembly: GCA_020439725.1. Lineage (GTDB taxonomy): Bacteria > Acidobacteriota > Thermoanaerobaculia > Multivoradales > JAHZIX01 > JAGQSE01. The sequence goes on along the minus strand of JAGQSE010000847.1, from coordinate 785 downwards.
GTCGAAGGAACCGACTTCTTCGCCAACTGGGCCGATCTGCCGGCGGTGGTCGAGCTGCCCGGCGGTGGGCTGGTCGCCTCCTGGCTCGCGCAGGCCGGCGAAGACCCCTACGCCTACGGAATTCGCCTCGCCGTCTCGAAGGACGGCGGTGAGAGCTTTGCCCCCGTCGGCTGGTTGCACCGGGACCGGTCCGAGAACGAGCACGGCTTCGTTTCTCTGGTGCCGCGACGGGACGCCGGCGCCTGGGCCTTCTGGCTCGACGGTGGCGCCCTCGACACCGGTGGCGCCATGCAGCTGCACACCGCCACCGTTCTCGGCCCGTCCGGGGATACGGTCACCGGCGAGGAGGTCCTCGACCCGCGGGTCTGCGAGTGCTGCACCACCTCGGCGGCGCGTACCGCCGACGGCCCCGTGGTGGTCTACCGCGGCCGCACCGAATCCGAGATCCGTGACATCCGCATCGTGCGCCGGACCGGCGAGGGCTGGTCCGAGCCGAAGACCGTCGCCGACGACGCGTGGCGGGTCTCGGGCTGCCCGGTCAACGGTCCCGCCATCGACGCCGACGGCCGGCGCGTGGTGGTCGCCTGGTTCACCGGCGGCGAGCCCGGTCCGCGCGTCCGCGTCGCCTTCTCGAAGGACGGCGGCGCCAGCTTCGGTCGGCCCTTCGACGTCGACTCCGAGAACCCGCGCGGCCGGGTGGACGTAGCCCTCCTCGCCGACGGAGACGCCGTCGTCTCGTGGCTCGGCCGCGGCGACGAGGGTTCCGAGGTCCGGCTCCGGCGGGT
>JAGQSE010000846.1 GCA_020439725.1 Acidobacteriota bacterium | reverse complement strand
TCCGTGGAGCTTCAGGCGGCGGTGGAGGCGGTGGGCTCTTCGGTGCGGGCGGCAACGGCGGCGGGGGCGGCAAGCATGAGCCTCACAACGGTTTCCCCGGCAAGTTCGGCAGCGGTGGAGGCGGTGGTGGCGGCAATGAGAAGAACCGCACTCCCGGCGGCGGAGGGGCCGGTGGAGACGGCATCGCGATCCTGGTTTGGGTGCGGCCCAGCTAGCTTCGCCCGGGGCTGAACGAGAGCCTGTGCCTGGAACGCCCCCGATCGTTCCGGACAACGGCTCTTCGCGACGGTCTGAGGAGGTCCCTTAGGAGGAAGTACCGGACCTCCGTCGCAGCTGACGCCAGGCGACGGCGGCGAGGAGGAGGGCCAGGGCGGCGAGGCCCCAGGGGCCGAGGGTGGGGATGTCCAAGGTCTGCGGCGCGACGCCGAAGCCGCGGATCATCCAGTTGCCGGGGACCAGGTCGTCGATCATGAACAGGCTCTGATCCGAGGGCAGGAGCGGCGGCTCGGGCGGGTCGCCGGTCCAGGTGGCGACCCACGAGCGGCCCTGGCTGGCGGTGCCGTCGAGGGCGGCGGGCTGGCTCACCGGGGTGACGCCCGAGACGACGTAGCGGCTGATCACCCCGAGGAGGACGTCGCCGCCACCGCGGATCGCCACCGGCTCGGGGAGCGTGTAGACCGAGAAGGTGTTTCCGTCGGCCACCTGGACCGTCTCGTCGAACGTCGCCAGGAGCTCGGCGCCGTCCGCCGGGTTGCCGTTCGAATCCTGGTAGACCACCAGCTCGATGGCGGAACCGATGGAGATCTGCGGGTCCGGGGGGAAAAGGACCCAGATCTCAGCCAGGTCGAAGTTGACGTCGAGCGGGGTGAAGCGCTCGAACCACAAGAACTGCCGCGAGGTCGCGCCGGCGACACCGAAGGCACCCTCGGCGCCGTCGTCGTCGAGGACCAGCTGGATCGGGTAGACGCCGTGATCGGGGAGCGTGGGTGTCGCTTCGACGTTCGCTGGAGCGAGCTCTCGGAAGCTCCAGTCGGAGACCACTCCCTCAGCCTGCGTCGAGGTGGTGGCGGTGAGGAGGATCACGGCCCCGAAGGCTCTCTTCAGGAAGCGCGCGAGCGCCCGAGCCCGATTCCGGGGCCCTGCCTGGAGGACCCCGCGACCCGCATCGTGCTGTCCGTGGCTGCTCATCGATTCGTTCCTCCGTCCGAAACCGCCTGCGTCCAGCGCGAGGTGTCGCCGGTCTCGAAGCCGTCCGAGAAGATTCCGGTGTCGCCGTTGACCTCGACCTGATCCAGGCGGGCGTCGAAGCTCTCGGCGGTGGGGGTGATCAGGTCGACCGAGCATAGCTCCGAGCTGCTGCCGGCGGGCGAGATGAAGGCCAAGGACAGCGGGATCCACTGTTCGTCCGTGTCGGCAAGGAAGGCCGACGAGCTCGCCGGGGTACCGAGGCTCGTCCCGTCGCACGACAGACCGGTGAAGAACGAGCAGGTCAGCCGCGCTCCGATGCCCGGGGCGGTGGTCGACATGCGGACTCGAGCTCGGACGTGGTACTCGACCTGCGGCGAGACCTCGACGCACTGACCGAGGGCGAAGTCCTGACTGCCGGTCAGGTTGGTGATGCTCGCCGAGCCCGAGTCCGCGGACTCGTCGACGTCGTCCTCCGAGTGGTCGATCTCGTTGGGGTTGGTCGAGACCTGGACCCAGGATCCAAGGTCGCAGTCGAAGTGGCCGTTGGCGACCAGGTTGTGGGGGTCGGCGCGGAAGAAGCGTAGGAAGTCGTCGCCACCGGTGCCATCGGCGTCACCGTCCAGCGGATTGCCCGCCAGGTCGCGCAGGTAGCTGCTCGTCGTGCCACAGGCGAACAGCCGGTGCAGCGCGCTCGGCAGCTCGGCGCCCAGGTCGAGGGTGGCGGTGAGGGTGCCGGTGTCGTAGGTGATGCCGACCACCGGGATCTCGACGTCGTCGCCGATCGCACCGCCGCAGCCGTCGGTGGCGAGCTCCTTGTCGGGACCCGCCTCGACCAGCAGCCAGCTGGCCGGGTTGGTGGCGTCACCCATCGAACCGTCACCGCTCGGATCGAGCATGTCCTCGTCGAAGCGCACCAAGAGCCGCCGGACCGGACGGCTGTGGACCGTCTCGCAGTTGACGAGCTCGCCGTCGGCGGTGGTCTCGTCGGTGTCGACCAGGACGACCCGCGGCGCCGTGGCGTCGAGCGTCGTCGTCTCGCTGTCCGAGTCGTTGCTCGGGTTGGGGTCAGTCTGGGTGGCGGTCACCGAGGCGGTGTTGGTGATCTGTGCCGGCGGTGCGGGCTGGATCGAGACCTCGAGGGTGAAGCTCTTGATGGCGCCGATGCCCAGGGAACCGAGCGAGCAGGTGGGGGCGCCTGCGGGATCTTCGGCGCAGCCCGAGCTCGCCACCAGCGTGGTGGCCGAGGGCAGCACGTCGGTGACCACGACCTCGGTCGCCGGGGCCGGGCCGAGGTTCTGCACCGTGATCGTGTAGATCAGGTTCTGCCCACCGGGGAGCGGATCCTCGGAGTCGTCCTTGGTGATCCTCAAGTCGGCCATGGGCTGGTAGCCGAAGTCGACGTCGAAGCGGTCCTGGCCGTCGGCGATGGGCACCTCGGTGGTGTGCGGAGTGCCGGTGCCGTCGAGGTCGTAGGAGGGAAAGACTCCCGGTGGCAGGGTCAGGGTATCGATGGTCACCGTGTAGGAGCCGGGGTAGAGATCGATGAACTCGTAGTTCCCGTCGTCCTCGGTGACCGTCGTCTGCGGACCGCTGGGGCCCGACAGCTGGACCGTGACGCCGTTGAGGCCTTCTTCGTCGACGTCCTGGATGCCGTCACCGTCGAGGTCCTCCCAGACCCGGTTGCCGAGGGAGCCGAGGGCGGTGAAGGTCGCCGTCACCTCACGGTCGACGGTCATCAGCACGGTGCAGGTATCGCCGGGGACGCTGGTGGTCGAGGTCGAGTCGCAGCCGCTCCAGCCGTCGAAGGCGTTGGCGGAGTCGGGGCTCGCGGTGACCACCAGCGTGTTGCCGTGGACCACGGTCTCCTTGCAGTCGCCGCTGGTGGC
>JAGQSE010000845.1 GCA_020439725.1 Acidobacteriota bacterium | reverse complement strand
CTGGTCTCGAATCTGCACTCGGCGCTGCGTCTGCTGGTCCCCGAGAAGGCGGCGGAACCGGCGCTCGTCGACCAGCTCAACCGCCACGTCCTCGAGTCGAGCCTGCCCAACAAGTTCATCACCCTGCTGCTCGTCGAGATCGACCGGGGGAGCGGTACCGCCCGTTTCCTCAACGCCGGCCACAACCCGGCCCTGGTGTTGCGCCGCGACGGCGGGATCGAGCGCCTCGAGGCGAGCGGCCCGCCGGTGGGGCTCCTGCCCGGGGTCTCCTACGCCGCCGGTGACCTGGTCCTGGGCCCCGGCGACCTGCTCTGCCTGTACAGCGACGGCATCACCGAGTGCGCCGACGCGGCGGACGTCGAGTGGGGCGAGGAGGGACTCCTGGCACTCCTCGAAAGGCATCGCGACGAGACGTTGGCACGGCTGATCGAGCGCATCGAGGGCTCCTGCCGGTGCCATGCCGGAGCGCAGCCCCAGGCCGACGACCAGACGCTGGTGCTGGTGCGACGCGCCTGATCTCGGGGCGGCTCAGGGCAAACGGTAGGCGAGGGATGGCGCGGTAGCACCGCCGAGGACGCCGTCCCGGCTCTGGCGCAGCACCCGGCGGCCGAGCTCGAGACCCGGCGCGAGAACATCCTCTAGCCCTTCTTCCCAGGTTGCGTCGGGGAGCGCCGCCGCCAGGCGGCCGCCGGCGATGCGGCGGCGCTGGCGAGCCCGGCCCCGCACGACTCCTGCTTGTCGCGCGTCGACGCGGTCGAGACTGCCGATCCAGACACCGCCTTCGGCGGCTGCGAGAAGCTCCTCCTCACTGGCCGTCCCGGCGCCGAGCACCAGGTGTCCGGGGAGCCTCTCGTCGTCCGCGGCCGCCTCGCCGACGGCCGGGAGATGGCTGAGCCGGCCGGCGTCGATCAGCGAGACCCGTTGCGGCGGCCGGCCGCGGAGATCGAAGGGAAACGGCATCCCCGCCAGGTCTCGCGGGTCGTCGGCGAGGTGGAGCAGCGGCGAGAACCCGAGGGCTTGCGCGAGGTCCCCCGAGTCCCTGGCCGCCTGCCGGAGACCCGACTGGAAGATGCAGGCGGCGATCTCGGTGAACAGCGCGGCGACGGCTTCGGGCGACAGGACCACCGGGGCGCCGGCCGGTGCCTCCTCGCCGAGGGCCTCTCCGACCCGGCGCTGGCGGGCGAGCTCGATGAGCCCCAGGGCGTCGAGGTCCTCGAGGGTGCGGCCGGCGGCGAGCCCGACTCCCTGGCCGAGCCCACGGCCGTTGCGGGCGGTCAGCCGGGCACCGGTGACCCGGGCCCTCGAACTCAGGCCCGACGAGTTGACCACCAGGAGGCGACCTTCGCTCCATTCGAACGCCACGGCCGTGTCGGGATCCGCCAGGTCCGTGACCCGCTCGAGGCCGTCCCTAGGCCGGAGCCGCGCCAGGCGCGTATCGAAGAGCGCCTCGCGGGGCAGGTCGGGGCCGGGCTCCGGGGTGCCGGGCGTTTCGGCGGCTTCAACCGGTGCGACCCGCGCCTGGGCCATCGCCTGGCGGATGCCCTCGGTGAGCTGGTGGACATCGAGACAGTCGCTGCGGAAGCGGCCGCACCGACCACCCTCGACGACACGGATCAAGGTGCAGCGCTCGCGGCGGGTGGGGCGTGTTTCCGGATCGGTTCCGACGTGGCTGCTGCCGGCGCGGCGGCGCCGGCTCTCGAACCACACCAGCTCGGTGAAGTCCGCCGGGGAGGTCTCGAGAGCGCGCTCGAAGCTCTCGAGCACGCGGTCCAAGGGGTGCATGGCTTTCGGTATCATCGCCGGGTTCGTCCCTGATCGGCGCGGAGTCTAGCAGCCCCCTTCGAGGACGTGGGCCGAGCCTGCGCACCGGTCGCCGTGGCGCGGACCTTGCACCATCAACCACCGGTGAGCCCTCGGGCTCGCCCGCGGAGAGTCGCCGATGAAACCGATGC
>JAGQSE010000844.1 GCA_020439725.1 Acidobacteriota bacterium | reverse complement strand
AATCCCATAGACATAGCTGACCTCCTGGTCGTCGGCGGAGGGGCGGAAGTGCCCGCTGCGCCGTGGAGGTGGCCTTCTATGAGGGGGAGGCAGCAGTGGTCAACCAGGGAGGAGGCGGAAAATGGTCCGAGGGCAGCGGAAACGGAACTCCAGCAGTACAGATTACCAAGTCAGCAGCGGCTGTGCGACCCACGAAAGAGCTCTGGCCCCGTATCAGGCTCGTTTTCACTGCATCCATTGTCAGTGCCTGAGAGCGCGGCCGATGCCTCCGCTCTCGGCTTATCGCATGAACTGGTTCATAGTCGGCCCAACGAAGGAGCAGAAAATCCGAAATTCCTTGTCACCGAAAAGTAGCGATAGGGAACTAGGATAACGACGGCGACAGTGAGATCTCATGGCTGGTGGCGCCTTAGCTGCGGCTATGGCAGTTGAGCTCTCGCGTCTCTGCCAATGGCGAGAGCTTCGGTGATAGAGCAAAGGAGGCGATGTGCCCAATCCTCGGTGGCGGTCGCGAGTACCCCAGATTCTGCCGTTCTGCTCCCGTCTCGCTTGCATAGCCACCTTGATAGTGGTCTTGGCGCCACAGCCATCCTGGTCTCTGCCTGCGCCTAGGCCCGGAGCTACTCCCGAGCTCGGACCGGTTCTCGAGTTGCACGCTCCACAATGGCCTGTCGCGGACGGTTCCGTTGTTCTGCACGACATTGATGGTAAGCCGGTCCTCTTCTGGAGTGAAATCGGTCCGGACGGCGAGAGAATCTTTCGAGGTAAGAGCTTGACGCTGTCCGGAGAGCGCTCCGGTGAGCCGTTCGGAGTGAGCGAAACCACCTACCGGACGGTTTCAGGGAGAGAGGCGACCACTGCGACTTTCTACGGTGGGCGGGTGATTGTTTGGGGCGACGCGAGCGATCAGCACGCTCCGACAAGAATCTATGCTCGAGTGCTGAGCAACACGAGCGAAACCTCTAGCGGGACCTTCAGGGTCAGCTCGAAGGAACTTGACGAGGAGCAGAAGCCGGCAGTCGCCGCTCGACAAGACGGTGGCTTCATCGTTGCCTGGGAAAGGCTCCAGAGCTCACCGGAGTTGCCGATGGTGTCCGTGCGGCTATTTGACGAGAAGGCGGATCCGCTCGGCCTTGATCTTGACGTCAGCCTGTCCACCGGATTTCGAGCTCACTCGCCAAAACTCCTTTCGTTGGCCAATGGCGGAACGCTCGTCGCCTGGGTTCAGGAGCGATTCGAGAGCTCGCTGATCCTCGGCCGAGTGCTCGGCCCGCAACCGATCCTGCGGGACGGTTTCGAGAGCGGGACCACGGAGTTTTGGACGAGTACCGTGCCGGGGCCAGAGGTCCTCTTCAGCGCCACGCCGGCTGGTGGCGAGCCGCCTCTCGAGGTCGCGTTCGACGCTTCGGCTTCCGTTCCGGGGCCCGACGGAGCCATCATCGACTACCTGTGGGATTTCGGCGATGGGGATACTGGTGCGGGCGTGGCGCCTGTGAACCTCTATGACACCGAAGGTTCCTTCGAGGTCATCCTCCAGGTAACCGATTCGCTTGGGCGAACCAACCGGGCCAGTCAAACGATCCCGGTGGCGATCGTGAACGATCCTCCGGAGGCGGTGTTTACCGCGACAGTTTCAGACCGGGTGCTGTACGCGGTCACCTTCGACGCGAGAAGCTCGCTTGATCCCGACGGAACGATCATCTCGTATACGTGGGACTTCGGGGACGGAGCGACCGGTACGGGTAACGGTGCAGCCCACACCTACGCTGGGGAGGGCTCGTACACGGTGACGCTGACCGTAACCGACAACGAGGGTGCGATCGACTCTGCGATGTTGGTCATCGATGTCGTCACCTTCAATCTACCGCCGGATCCAATCTTCTTAGCGCAGCCTTCGGCGGGCGAAGCACCACTGACGGTGTCATTCGATGCGTCGGAGTCGACCGATCCTGACGGTGCCCTCACCCGCTTCACGTGGTTCTTTGGCGACGGTGCATCGAGCTCGAATGCAGTCGCAGATCACTTGTATTCTCAACCTGGTTATTTTCAAGCGAGCCTTGAGGTAGAGGACGACGAAGGAGCTGTGTCCCGCCGACTGTTCGGGATCACCGTCAATCATCCTCTGCCGCCCACTCCGGTTCTCGAGCCACTCGCGTCGCCCACGAACGTAGCGAGCGTGACCATTGCCGGCGAGACGGGGCCGGACCTCACGGTAGAGATTCGCGGCGGCGACGGGTTGAGTGCAGGGCAGTCGGACGCCACGGGTGCTTTCTCGATCCCGGTAGGGCTCCGGCAGAATAGCCTCAATCGTCTCGTCGTCACGGTCACCGACCTAGATGGTAGAAGTAGTCGGCCTGTTGCCGTCGACGTGATCCACGACGCGCTGCCCCCGCAGCTCTTCATCGATCTTCCGGCGGACGGCGAACAGACGATCCGCGATACAGCTACCGTTGCCGGCCGGGTGGGCGACCTGCTGAGCGGCTCGATGGGTCTCGACGTCACGGTCGACGGTCAAGCTGCGAACCTCGTCTTGGGTTTCGGTACCAATGCGACGTTCGATCTGGGCAACATTCCATTGGCGCTCGGTGACAACCTGTTGGAGGTGGTGGCGACCGACAGAGTGGGAAACTCGGTCTCCAAGACCGTCACGATCACTCGGACTACGCCGTCCGGTGCCTACCTCGTCGCACTTTCAGGTGACAACCAGAACGCCGAGGCAAAGACGCAGCTTTCAAATCCCCTTGTCTTGCAGGTCTTCGGGGAGATGGGACAGCCGCTTCAGGACAAGCTGGTCACCTTCGCGGTCGTCGGTAGCGATGGCCTGCTTGCTTCGAGTGCTGGGGGGGTCGAGACGCGCACTTTACAGCTCCGTGCCGACTCCTCGGGGCAGGTGGCCGCGTGGTGGACCCTGGGCAAAGACGCAGGCTGTGCGAACAACCGGATCCGCGCCTCGAGTGTCGGCATCGAGGGGAGCTGGCTCTTCACCGCTTCTGCGAGCCCTGCGCCCGCCAGCCAGATCAACATCGGGTCGGGGAACAATCAACGCGGCGAAGTTCTTCAACAATCCGTTCGGCCGCTCGAAGGGTGGGTTAGCGACGGGCTGAACGGCGTCTCAGGATCCCCCGTGACCTTCACGGTTAGAGCAGGGGGCGGCTCGGTCGACGGAGTCTCAGAGACCACGGTTCCAACCGACGAGACCGGACATGCTCGGGTCGCCTTCACCTTTGGCCCAGATCCTGGCCCGCAGTGGATCGAAGCTGATTTTCCCGGCAATCCGGGACCGCCGGCTACTTTCGTCTTGACCGGTGTGCAGCGGAATGAGGGGCAGCCGACGACCTTCGAGGGCCTGGTCCTCGACAATGCTGACCAACCCATCGTCGGGGCGCTCTGCAATCTGAGGTCGGAGGGCTCTGCTCCCATGTCGGAGACGACCGACGCAACGGGGGTCTGTGCCTTCGACAACGCACCCAGTGGAGCGGTTCATTTAGAGGTCGATGGTTCGGTAGCGACTTTCCTCGGCTCGGAGCCGATCCCTGCGGGCAGCTTTCCGAGTCTCGCGTACGACAAGGTGTTCATACCCAACGCCGCCAATCGCCTAGGCGGACCGATTCGGCTTCCGTTCCTGGCCCCCGAAAATGAACGCGTCTACGACGGCACGCAGGATGTCGAGCTGACAGTTGACGGCATCGAAGGCTTGCGCGTAACGATTCTCGCGGGTTCGATGACTCTGGCCGACGGCACCGTACCGAGTCCGGCGGAGCCGGTTACGGTATCGCTAAACCAGGTTCATCACGACGACATCCCGATGCCGATCGGCAACGGTGCCGCCCCACCCTTCGCCTGGACTCTTCAGCCGGCGGGAGCCCACTTCGATCCACCTGCTTTGGTTGAGTACCCGAATCTCGCTGGCCTCAGCCCAGGGGCAGCCTCTTATCTCTTGAGCTTCGACCACGACACACATCGATTCGAAATCATCGGCAGCGGCTCGGTGAGCGCCGATGGCTCGACAGTTGTTTCGGACTTTGGGGTCGGGATTACCAAGGCTGGGTGGGGGGGGATTTGTCCTCCCTATCCCGTGACAGGAGATGTGAGTCGCTGTGATCCTCAGGGCAACGGCTGCGGTCCCTCGGGTTCTGACTTCGTGTCCGATCTGATCCCGTGTGCCTTCAAGATCGATTCGGGAAATGAAGAGGTGATAGTTGATGTGTCGCAGTACTGCGATGATCACGACGAGTGTTACGGTACATTTTTCACATTGAAGCTGACCTGCGATCTAGCTTTTCTCTCGGGCTTGCAGGATGCTTGCGATCTGCACCTTCGCGACGATTTCTTCGCCAGGCTCAAGTGTAAGACGGTTGCAGGAGTCTACTTCCTAGGAGTTGATTCGCTAGGGGGACCTTCGTACCTAGCGGGACAGGTCTCGAATGCGTGGTGTCGCCTGGTCGATTTTGTATTTCCCGATCTAGGCTCGAATACTGGTTTCGGATCGTTGCCTTTAGATAGTGATCAAGACGCACTGCCCGACGAGTGGGAGATCGAGGTGGGTCTGGACCCCACAGATTCTTCTGAAACCTTCCTGGACCCAGACGAGGACAACCTGAGCAATCTATGGGAGTTCTTTGCCAATACCGACCCATTCAACCCCACTGCTGTCCCACAAACTCAGA
>JAGQSE010000843.1 GCA_020439725.1 Acidobacteriota bacterium | reverse complement strand
GCGCCCGAGACCAAGGTCGAAGGCGCCCGGGTCCTGGCCGAGAAGGTGCGCCGAGGTCTCGACGACAACCCCATCGAGTATGCCAACGCACCGGTCAAGGTCACCTGCTCCTTCGGCGTCGCGCAGCTGTCGCCGGGGATGCGCCGCCCCGAGGACCTCTACGAGGCAGCGGACCGCGCGCTCTACGTCTCGAAGGGCGAAGGGCGCAACCGGGTGTCGGTGTTCACTCCCAGCGCCTGACCGGGCTCATTCCTCCGATCGACCGCCGTGCTGCGCGAGCTCCACGTCCGCAACCTCGCCGTCCTGGCGGGCGCATCGGTGCGCTTCACCGAGGGCCTCAACGCCCTCACCGGAGAAACCGGCGCGGGCAAATCCATCGTCGTCGACTCGCTCAGCCTTCTGGCCGGTGAGCGGGCGAGCCAGGAACTGATCCGCACCGGTGCCGAGGCGCTCACCGTCAGCGGGGTTTTCGAGCCCGCCGGCGACGGCTGGCGCGCTTTGCTCGAGGAAGCCGGTCTCGAGCCCGAGGGCGACGAGCTCCTGGTACGCCGTGAGATCGGCCGTAGCGGCCGCAACCGGGTCTTCGTCAACGACCAGCCGACGACGCTGCGCCTGCTCACCGACCTGGCGCCCTTCCTGCTGCGCATCCACGGCCAGCGCTCGGAGCTCGGGCTGATCTCACCGGAGCTGCAACGGCGGTGGCTCGACAAGAGCGGCGGCCCGGCCGCGAAGCCGCTGCTCGAGGCCGCCGCCGAGGCCTACGCGGCGTGGTCGCGGCTGGCCGAGCGCCTCGCCGGCCTGGCCGGGGATCAGCGGTTGCGCTGGGAGCGTATCGACCTGCTGCGCTTCCAGCTCGACGAGCTCGAGTCCGCCCGGCTGGTCGCCGGCGAGGACGACGAGCTGCGCCGCGAGCGCGACCTGCTGCGTCACTCGGAAGCCATCGTCAAGGCCCTCGGGACCTCCGTCGACCTGATCTTCGACGACGAGGACGCCGCCTCCACCCGTCTCGGGCGGAGCGCCGACCTGCTCGGCGACGTCGCCCGCTGGACCCCCGACGCCGACGCCTGGGCCGCCGAGGCCGACGAGCTCAGGATCCGCGCCGAGGAGCTCGCCCGCGTCCTGCGCCAGCGCCTCGACGGTCTCGAGGCGGATCCGCGGCGTCTCGACGAGGTCGAGGACCGGCTTGCAGTGCTCGAGCGCCTGACGAGGAAGTACGGTGCCACCGGCGCCGAGCTCATCGAGCTCAAGACCGGCCTCCGCGCCGAGCTCGACGAGCTCGAGGGGGATTCGGCGAGCCTCGAGGAGGTGCAGAAGCGCCACGATCAGGCCCTCGAGGCCTATCGCGCCGCCGCCGAGGCCTTGTCCCGGGGCCGCCGCCAGTGGGGCCGCCAGCTGGCCGAAGCTATGGCTCGCGAGCTCGGCGACCTGGGGCTCGGTCAGGCGCGGCTCGAGGTCGCCCTGGAGCCGCGCAAGCGCGCCGACAGCCCGCTCCGGATCGGTGGCGAGGCGGTCGAGTTCGGTGCCGAGGGCTATGACCAGGTGAGCTTCCTCTTCGCGCCCAACCCCGGTGAGGAGGCACAGCCGCTGGCGCGCATCGCCTCCGGTGGTGAGCTCTCGCGGCTGTCGCTGGCGCTCCAGCTGGCGGCCGGCGGCGAGGGCGAGACCGCCCGCCCGGTGTTGGTTTTCGACGAGGTCGACACGGGCATCGGCGGCGCCGAGGCGGCGGCCCTCGGGCGCAAGCTCCAGCGCCTGGCGGCGGGGGGGCAGATCCTCGCGGTCACCCATCTGCCGCAGGTGGCGAGCTTCGCCGACCGCCATTTCAAGGTCGGCAAGGAGGTGCGCGAGGGGCGTACCTTCGCCCGCGTCGACGCGCTGGCGACGGCGGAGCGCACCGAGGAGATCGCGCGCATGCTCGCCGGCGA
>JAGQSE010000842.1 GCA_020439725.1 Acidobacteriota bacterium | reverse complement strand
ACCGCCGTGACCTGGTCCCAGATGTGCCGGATGTAGCGGTCCGAGGCCTCGTGCATGCCCTCGGTGCCAAAGATCTTGACGATCCGCGGATCGAGGTCGATGGAGAAACAACGGCCGCCGCGATGCTCGGCGATGGAGACCACCAGCCGTCCCGTGGTGTGGGGCCCCATGGGACCGATGAACAGCCAGTTGACGTCGCGCGGAATGCCATGGGCGTCGAGGAACTCGTCGGTGAAGTCGAGGATCCGGCGCCAGTAACGGCTGTCCCAGTTGCCATGCTTGGCGGGACCCGTGGTGCCCCCGGTCTGCGACACCCAGATCCAGCGCTCGCGGTCGGCGAGCAAGCTCGCCGGGATGAAGTCCTCCACCGGTCGCGAACGGGTCGCGCGCTCGAAGTCGAGCTGGTCCTCGAGGTCTCGGAAACCGACCCAGCGCTTGAGGTCTTCAAACGTCTCGACCCGCGAATAGGCGTCGAGACCGAGGCGCCGGTCCCGCTCGAGCCAGTAGCGGCTCCCGGTCTCGGGATGGAGGTGGGTCCGGACGACATGGCGCACGTAGCCGTCGTCGGGACGTGCCAACACGGATTCCGTGCGACGGGCCGTCGACACCGAGGTCATGTTGCCTCCCCGGGAGCGGGCGCGTCGACCCCGTCGAGCAAGACGGTCTTCTTGTGAAAGAGGAAATCCGCCAGGTAGCCCTCGTGGGGCTCGTCGGGGTGGTAGCCGTGGTCGAAGCTGTCGCCGGAGAAGAGCTTGTCGATGGACGGCTCGAGCAGCAGGCCCGGCACCAGCTCCGGCGCCTCGCCGATCACGCCGACGATCAACGAGCCGCGACTCAGGCGGGGCACCTCGGCCGCGCTCGCCCAGGTCACGGTGACGAAGGGGAAGGGCAGCTCGGCACCGAAGAGGGGGTCCTCCGCCTCGACCAGGAGCACCGTGGGACGTAGCTGGAGGGTGCCGCCGTGCTCCACCTCGAGAGGTCCGAGCCCGGCGGACTCGGTGAGATCGCTGGCGCCACGGGCCACGGCCCCACGGATCCGAGAGGCCACGTCCTCTCCCCGTTCGCGGAGCGGGAAGGCCGGCACGATGGCGTTCGGGTGGGACAACGGCAGCGCCGGGAATTCGGCCAGGGCGACGCCGAGCTCGAGGCCCGCCCGCTTGGCGGCGTCGCGCTCCCCGATCACCACCAGCGACGAGGCGTTGGTGCACAGGCGGCCACAGCCCTGGACCACCATGCGCGCCAGACGGGGCCACAGCTCCCGGGGCCGGCTCCCCGGCGCCAGGACGACCTTGCTGCGGCCCTGGTGGTACGAGCGGACGACGGCGCCACGGGCCAGCAGCTCCGGTGGCAGATCGCCGGGCCAGATCACCTGGTCGGCCTTTTGCCACAGCACCGCGCCGTCGCCGTGGATCAGCGACAGGGCGCCGTCGGGCAGCCCGGCGGCGACGAGGGCCCGGGCCAGCAGGAGGGGCGTGAAGGGATCTTCCGGCGGCGCGGCGAGGACCACCGGGCGCCGCGCGGCGAGCACCTGCAGCCAGGTGACGTTGATGGTCGGGAAGTTCCCAGGGATGCGGATCGCCGCGTTGCGGCCCGCGGGGAGCCAGCGCCAGGTCGCTCCCGACGCGCCGGTGCGAAAGGCGTCGAGACGGCCGCCGGGAGCCTGCGAGCGGAGCACCTCCTCGATCTCGGCGAGGTTGCCCGCCAGCGAGCGCCACGCGCGAAGCAGCCGCGTCACCGGCAGCCCCGAGGTGCGCGACGCCCGCTCGGCGACGGCCGCCAGCACCGACGTGTCCTCACCACCGGGCCCGTCGAGGCCCTCGAGGATGCGCCGGGCGGCGCCGCGGAAGATCGCCAGCCATTCCTCGTCGCCCATGGCGCGCAACGCGGTCGCCGCGTCGGCAGCGTGATCGAGCATCCGCACCTGGAGCAGCCGCGGCGCCACCGCGAGCTCACACACCGACCGGCCGGCGCCGTCTCTGGCGACCCGTCGGCCCTGGCCGATGAAGGAGCGGTGACCGTGGAGCGCGGGCAGGCACTCGCCCAGGAGGCTCTCGGCGAACGGCTCTGCGGCGCCGGCGGAGGCTCGTCCCTCGCGTTCCAGCAGGAGGCCCGAAGTCATGAAGCGCCGACCCCGGCGGCGGCCGCCTGGTCGAGCCGGTTCTGGACCTCGTCCAGCGGAGCCAGATGTGCGATGCGTTCGAACTTGCCGCGACGGGTCGGCGCCATGTCCTCGTACAGGCGGTTGAGCTCCTCGAGCGAGCATGCGGGGCTCGACACCACGGGAATGTGACCGGTCAGGCAGTCGGTGTCATGGACCTCGAGGGTGAATTCCACCTGCGCCGCCACGGCGTCGTAGACCTGCTGCGTGAAGGGGACGAAGAAGCAGGGCGAGACGATGTCGTGGGGATTAGCGCCCAGCCGGGCCTCGAGCCAGCCCAGCGTGTAGCGCATGGCGGCGTCGGTCTCGCCGGGGATGCCCAGGATCATCGTCGCCTGGACGCCGATGCCACCGTCGCGGAGCAGGTCGAGGGCGTTCTCGAGGACTCCCTCGCGGAGTGGCCGCGCCATGGTCTTGAGGAGCTGTGGATCGAGGGTCTCGACGCCCATCAGGATCCGGAAGCAGCCGGCGCGGCGGAGCCGGCGGACGATCTCCTCCTCCATGTGATCGGGTCGGGCCTTGATCTCCCACTCGACGAACCGGTGATAACCGGCCGCCTCGAGGGCGTCGCAGAAGTCATGGACCCAACGCTTCTGTTCGAGGAAGTCATCGTCCTCGATCCGGATGCGGTGGACGCCGTACTCCTCGACCAGCACGCGCACCTCGCGCATCACCCGCTCGACGCTGAAGTTACGCTGGCCGCGTCCCCAGTGATGGCGCGAGTAACAGTAGGAGCAGGCGTAGGAGCACCCACGGCTGGTCATCAGGTTGCCCGCCCGGCCGCGCGAAATCGTGCGGTAGAGCTCCATGTCGACCAGGTCCCGGGCCGGCAGCGGCAGCGCGTCGAGG
>JAGQSE010000841.1 GCA_020439725.1 Acidobacteriota bacterium | reverse complement strand
GCCACCAGCCGCGCCGGCATCGCCGGGCTCACCGGCTGGTGCACCGCCACCAGGGCCGCCAGGGCTCGCAAGGTGCCGTCGGACAGGCTCGAAGCGTAAAAGCGCCACGGTTCTCCGGCGCCATGGACCCGCTGACGCAGCTGCAGGGTCTCGCAGGGACCGACGGCCACCGCCTCGAGCCCCTCGACCTCGGGCACGATGCAGCGCAGGATGGCAAGCACCCGCGCCAGGGCCTCGGGCGCCTCGCGTTCGAGACGCCCGACCACCGACGCCAGGTTCGAGCCGTCCTCGGTCAGGGGACGGCCACCATCGGGCTCCTCGAGACGACGGATGGCGCTCGGCTCGAAGCGGTGCCGGCCGAGGGCGAGAAGGGCCTCGTAGGCCGGGCGGAAGGCCGGCCAGCCGGCGGCGTTGGCGAGGAAGAGGCGGTCGGCGAGGACCGGCGGCGGATCGGCCAGCGTAGAGCGCAGCACGCGCTCCTCGCGCCGCGTGTAGCCGGCCAGCGTCTCGCCGAGGCTGCTGACCACGGTCAGCTGCTCGCGGGCGATGGTGAAACCGCCGCGACCGCGAACCGCGATCTCGACTCCGAGCTCGGCCCGTTGCGCCCCGGGCAAGTTGAAGGCCAGCTCGATGATGAAGCTCTTCGGATGTCCCTTGCTCCGGCGCCGGACCTCGTCGATGCCGCCGCGGCGGCGGAGGGCCTCGGCGACGTCGCTGCGCAGGGCCTCGGTGACCAACGCGATGGCGTCGAGGAAATTGCTCTTGCCGGCTCCGTTGCGTCCCACCAGCAGGGTCAGCGGCCGGAGGCCCACCGAGCAGCGGGCGATGCTCCGGAAGTTCCGCAGCTGCACCCGCCACAGGAAGGGCTTCTTGCCCCCGGGGATCTCGTGCTGGTACATCCGGCCTCCCGAGCCGTTCCCCGCGGGACGCCGCCGGGGACCCGGCTCAATCCTCCCGGGCGCCTCCCGCCTCACCCGAACCACCGCTTCGCACCAGCTTGAGGTTCAGGAGGACGAGCATCACCACGGCGAGACCGAGCACCGACCACAGCGCGACGCGGCGGAGCCCGCTGCCACGACCGAGGCCGGCAGCAGCGCTGTACCCGGAGTTGGCTTCGAGCTCGCCGACCGTGGCGTCGCCGGCGGTCACCGAGAGCACCAGGTCCCGCGCCCGTTCGAGCTCGTACCGGGGCGCGGTCTCGTCCTCGGCCCCGACGAGGAGCGCATAGTCGCCGGCCGGCGCGGCAAAGGAAAGCACCGGCAGCGGCACCTTGGCACCGACCCGGTCGAAGCTGAGGGGAGCGTCGTCGCCGTCTTCGATCTCGAGGGCGAGACGGTCGACGGCACCGGGCCCGTCGAGGGTCACCGCGGGGGGATCCGCCAGCGTCGCGTCGTCCCGGCGGACCAGGTGGATCCGCGCCGTGGACCGTTCGCGCTCGGCACCCGGCACCCGGAAGACCAGCCGGCCACCACGATCGAAGAAGCTCTCGGCGGGATCGACCTCGAGCTCGGACAGCCGGATCGGCGTCGTCGGCAGCTCGAGCTCGTAGCGGGTGATGCCGTCTTCGGTTTTCCGCGACGCGACCTCGAGCGTCACCGGCTCGAGCTCGGCACCGCGATCGAGGAGGTACGGCCACTGGCGGCCCTGGCCGTCGATCAGCCGCAGATCCCCCAGGTCCGGCCGGGCGCGGGCGACGTCGTCGGGAGAGAGCGGCAGCCGGACCAGCCCCTCCTTCGAAGGCCGCGCGTGGACGCCGCGGCGCCAGCGGTACAGCCGGTCATCGACCGAGGCTCCGGCGCGCATGGCGAAGGCGAGGGCCGGCGTGTCGTCGAAGCCGGGGTTCGGAGCGGGCGTCCCAAGGACCGCCGTCGCGACCTCGGCGGGATCGACCAGGACACGCACGGCCTCGACCTGCGAGCCGACCACTCGGTGCTCGAGCCAGCCCTCGAAGCCTGCCAGGTCATAGCGCGGTTGCCGCGCACGGCCGCCGCCGAAACACAGCGTCGTCACCGCCTTCGGGGCGAAGAGCAGCGCCGGCCGCCGGATCACCGCGTGGAGGCGCAACTCCTCGAGAGGCGGGCTGTCGCCGTCCGTGATCTCGATTTCGAGGCGGTCGCCGGTGGCCCGCTCCATCGGAACCTCGAGGACCTCGGCTCCGTCGGCCCCGGGGAGCCGCGACACCACGCCCCGGGCGACGGTCCCGCCGGTGGCGCCGGCGCCTTCGTCGCGCACCACCACCGCGCGCCGAAAGGCCGGGGTGGCGGACTCGAAACGCACGGCCTCGAGAAGCATCCCCGGAGGGCGCTCGGCGACGACCACCGTCGTGCCGGCCCGGGAGGTCCGTGACCCGACGGCGAGCGGAACCTTGAGCGACTCTCCACTGGTGACGGTGCTCGACGCCTCGTAGTGGAAGCGCGGCTCGAGGAAGCCCTCGCCTTCGCCCTCGAGCGTCAGGCGCCAGCGTTCGCCGGCGGCCGTGGAGCCGGCGGCCGTGGAGCCGGCGAGAGCCAGGCGGGTGCGCTCACGCCCCTGTCCGCCGCGCAGGCGGAAGACCGAGCCCTCTTCCACCGTCTCGGACCTGCCCCCGCTCACTCGCTCGAGCCGTATCGCGCGCACGAAGGTGGGGGGCAAATCGCTCAGCACCAGGTCCCAGCCGTCCGCCGGCGTCGGTCCGCCGGCGGGCGCGAGCTCGTAGACCTCGCGGTAGACCGGCGGGGCGTCGGCGGGGCGCAGAGTCTCGCGGCGCGCCGCCAGCACCCGTGCCGGGACGCGGCGTTCTTCGCGCACCTCGGTGTCCCGGGCGAGCCCCGGATCGAGGACGTAGGGCACCTCGTGACCGGTGGCGTCGAACAGCCGCAGATCGCCGAGGTCGGGGCGCACCGCGCCGAGGACGTCGGCGCCGAGGGCCAGCCGGACCAGCCGCTCCCCGGCATCCGCCGGAACCTCGACCGGTGCACACTCGGGGAAGAGCGAACGCAGCCGCTCGGTCTTGGGTGGCGGGGTGCCGTCCCCTTGGCCCACCGCGCCGCCGGCGGCGAGAAACCCGGAGAGCAGCGCCACGAGGACCACCGGTCGCATCCGGGGCGTCGGCTGCGGGCTCATTCCTTCGTCTCCTCCTCGCCCTCAGCGCGCGCGAAGACGAAGCGTTGATAGACCAGCGAGACCAAGATCAGCGACACCGCGAGGCCGACGAGGGAGGCGACGCGATACAGGTCCTCGAGCTCCCCGAGGTCATAGAGAAAGGCCTTGAGGAGCGTGATGATGAACAACCCGAGGCTCGCCCAGCGGAGCGCCGCCCAGCGGCGCCGGATGCCCAGGGCCAGGAGCCCGAGGGCGTAGAGCGCCCAGGCCAGCGACAAGGTCAGGTCGCGGGCCGGCTGGCGGTCGAAGGAGTCGAGGATGCGCGGGCCGCCGCTGAAGGCGTCGAAGATCGTCAGGTTGATCCAGGCGAACACCACGACGCCCGCCGCCAGGCCGCAGCCGTAGGCGAGCCACGGCTTCGCGCCCGGATAGAGGAGCTTCTCCCGCGGCCGGCACCGGGGCACCTCGAGGGGCGCCAGCCAGCGGGCGGCGACGACCATCGCCGCCGCCGGCACCAGGTAGGCATAGGCCAGCCAGTTGAGGATCGGCAGGCTGCCCGCCTGGTGGGCGTGGTACTCGAGGACCGCCGGGTTGAACAGCAGCCGCACCGTCACCGCCGTCAGCAGCGCGGTGCCGAAGTACTTGAGGCCGGGGTGGTCGAGGCGGCGCCAGAGGGCGATCACCGCGGCACCCTCGAGGGCCCAGCCGACGGTCAGCCACTCTTTGTGGAGCTGGAGCGGGATGGCGACGCTGACGAAACCCAGCGCGACGGCGGAGAACCAGGCGAGGGCACTGGTGCGCCGCGGGTCCGCCTCGGGCCACAAGGAACGAGCCAGGTAGACCGCCCCGAGCACCAGCGCCGCGAGACCGACGGGCAGGAGGCCGATGGTCTCGTCACCGAACAGGACCTCGTAGTGGTGGCCGAGGGGCGGAAACAGAACGGGGGCCGCGAGGGCCGCGGGCACCACGAAGCGGCGCCCCGAGGTCCCGGGCCAGCGGCCGACACCGGCCACGAAGGGCCAGAAGGTGAGGACCGCGGCGAGGGCCAGCTGGATGCCCAAGGAAAGCCCGCTCAGCCGGTGGCGCGGAGCTCCCAGAGCCCAGGCCCATTGCACCAGCGCCGTCATGACGAGGACGCCGCCGAACGCCCAGGCGGAGCGCAACCGGGTCGCCGCCGCCAGCGC
>JAGQSE010000050.1 GCA_020439725.1 Acidobacteriota bacterium | reverse complement strand
AGGGCGGCGAAGAAGCCGTAGACCACCGTCGGGATGCCGGCGAGGATCTCGAGCAGCGGCTTGAGCACCGTGCGCGCCTTGGGCGGCGCGTATTCGGCCATGTAGATCGCCGACAGGAGACCGACGGGGACCGCGACGAGCATGGCGATGGCGCTGATCAGCAGCGTGCCGGCAAAGAGCGGCACCGCGCCGAAGGAGCCCGAGCTGCCCACCTGGTCGGGGCGGAGAGCAGTCTGGGGGCTCCACTCGAGACCGAAGAGGAAGTCGGTGAGCGGGTAGCGCTGGAAGAAGCGCAGCGACTCGAAGAGCAGCGACAGCACGATCCCCAAGGTCGTCAGAATGGCGATGGTCGAGCACGCCAGGAGGACGATGGAGAAGGCCCGCTCGACGCGCACCATGGCGCGGAGCTGGGGGGTGATCATGCGGCGGCCGAGAAGCATCCCGGCGGCGGTGAGCGCCAGGAGCAGACCCCAGCGACCCATGGCGCCGCGCTCCTCGAGATGAAGGTAGTGGGCGGCGGCGGCCTTGAGCTCCGGGTCGGCCTCGCGGCTGACGATGTTGCCGCTGGCCAGGTTCTTGACGTCGTTGACGTAGAGCGCCAGGCGATCCTCGGGCAGGCTCTGGACCGCGGCGGGGAGGGAGTCGACCAGCAGCGAGTCGTTGATCTTGGGCTCGATGGCGAGCCACAGGGCGAGCACCAGGATGCTCGGCACCACTCCCCACAGGATGAGGAAGGAGCCGTAGTAGCCGGGAAGGGAGTTGAGCTGGGTCGGGCGATCGACCAGCGAGAGGGCGTAGCGACGGCCGAAGCGGTAGGCGAATCCGGCGAAGACCAGGAGCACGAGGAGCTGGATCAGGCCGTGCATTTGGAACCCTCGGAGAGAGGTGAGCTCGCGAGCCGGGCTCGGGAAACCGGGTCAACCGGCCGGGGCGCGAGAGAAAGACGCCGCCGGCGGCCGAAAGCTTCGGACCGCCGGCGGTGGGAAACGGGACCTTACTTGACGTTGGAGACCATGCCGCGGGCGTCGGCACCGATCGACTTGCGGTCGGCGTCGGACAGCGGGATCAGACCCGCGTCGGCGAGGTAGCCGTCGCTGCCCCAGGCGCGCTCGCTGGTGAACTCGGCGACGTACTCCTTCATGCCCGGGATGACGCTGGCGTGGGCCTTCTTGATGTAGAAGAAGAGCGGCCGCGACACCGGGTACTCGCCGGAGGCGATGTTGTCGAAGGTCGGCGGCACGTTGTCGATGAGGCTGCCCTGGATCTTGTCGGCGTTCTGGTCGAGGAAGCTGAAGCCGAAGATGCCGAAGGCGTTGGGGTTGGCCTCGAGCTTCTGGACGATCAGGTTGTCGTTCTCACCGGCCTCGATGTAGGCGCCGTCCTCGCGGATGGTGTGGCAGATGGCCTTGAAGCGGTTCGAGTCGGACTTGGAGAGGTCCTTGACCCAGGGCCACTCCTTGCAGCCCTCTTCCATCACCAGCTCGACGAAGGCGTCGCGGGTACCCGAGGTCGGCGGCGGGCCGAGGACCTCGATCTTGACGTCGGGGAGCGACGAGTCGATCTGCTTCCAGGTGGTGTACGGGTTGGGCTGGGTCTTACCGCTGTCGGTGGGGACGTCCTTGGCCAGCGCCATGTAGAGGTGCTTGAGGTCGATGCTCATCTGCTTCGCCTTCTTCGAGTTGGCGAGCACGATGCCGTCGTACCCGATCTTGACCTCGGTGATCTCCTTGACGCCGTTGGCGTTGCAGGTCTCGACCTCGGAGGACTTGATGGCGCGCGAGGCGTTGGTGATGTCCGGGTGCTCGACGCCGACGCCGGCGCAGAACAGCTTGAAGCCACCGCCGGAGCCGGTGCTCTCGATGACAGGGGTCTTGAACTTGGTGGTCTTGCCGAACTGCTCGGCGACCTTGGTGGCGAAGGGATAGACGGTGGACGAGCCGACGATGCGGATCTGGTCACGCTGGGCCTGGGCGGCGCCAGCGCCGACGAGCAGAGAGACGGCAGCGGCGATGAGAGCTCGATTCATTGCGTTCGTTCTCCTCGGAGTTGACGGTGAGGGTCCGCGATGAGCGCGGAGGGCCGAGCCCGAGCCGCCCGGCGGTGACCG
This sequence comes from Acidobacteriota bacterium, assembly GCA_020439725.1. Lineage (GTDB taxonomy): Bacteria > Acidobacteriota > Thermoanaerobaculia > Multivoradales > JAHZIX01 > JAGQSE01. Next base: position 2,316 of record JAGQSE010000050.1, on the reverse strand, counting down.
CCGGCGGACCTTCCGGACCCGCGAGGAGGACGATACGAAGCACCGGCTACGCACCGACGACGCTGGTGTGACGGCCATGTGACGACGCCTCGGCCCGGTCTCCCGGGGCGGGGACGGGCGTTGGAGGCGGGGCGTCAGGCCTCAGGCGGTGCGACGGAGACCGACGGGGAGGCGGACGCGGAAGGTCGAGCCGACACCGGCGCTGCTCTCGACCTCGACCTCGCCGCCGTGGGCCTGGGTGACGTGCTTGACGATCGACAGCCCGAGCCCGGTTCCGCCCTCGGCCCGCGAGCGGCCCTTGTCGACCCGGTAGAAGCGCTCGAAGAGCCGGGGCAGCGACTCCTGGGGGATGCCCAGCCCGGTGTCCTCGACCTCGAAGATCGCCTGGGCGCCGTCATAGCGCAGCTTGAGCCTCGCCCGGCCGCCGGGCCGGTTGTACTTGACCGCGTTCTGCAGCAGGTTAACCAGCAGCCGCTCGAGGTCGTCGGCGCGGCCGGCGATGGGGGGCACGTCCTCGAGGTCGAGCTCGAGGTGCACCTGCTTCTCGTCGGCGGCGGCGCGCACGGTCTCGAAGGCTTGTTCGGCGACCTCGCGCAGGTCGACGGGCTCCGGGTCCGGCGACGGCGACACGCTCTCGAGACGGGACAGGGTCAGAAGATCCTCGAGCAGCACCTGGAGCCGCCGGCACTGCCCCAGGATGCGCTCGACGAAGCGCCGCGCCACCGGCGGCTCGTCGAGGGCTCCGTCGCCCAGCGTCTCGGCATAGCCGCGGATCGCCGCCAGCGGGGTCTTGAGCTCGTGGGAGACGTTGGCCACGAAGTCGCGGCGCATGGTGACCAGGCGGTCTTCTTCGGTGACGTCGCGGGCGACGACGACGGCGCCGCCGTTGCCGCGCAAGCCGGCACCGGTGAGCACCACGGTGCGGTCGTCGGGGGTTTCCACCTGCCGTTCCGAGGGCTGCGGCGAGCGCTTCTCGAGCACCTCGGTGATCACCGCCGCCAGCTGCGGCCGGCGGCAGATCTCGACCGGGGACAGCCCGGCGATCGCTTCGGGCAGACCGAAGAGCTCGCGGAAGGCGGGGTTGGCGAGCACCGCCCGCCCCCCGGCGTCGGTCACCAGCACACCTTCGGACATCGACGACAGGATGAGCTTGAGCTGGTCGCGCTCGGCCTCGAGGGCCGCGAGCTGTTCGGCACCCTGGGCGCTGAAGCGGTTGACCACCCGTGCCAGCCGCGCCAGGTCCTGCTGCTCGGGTACCTCCACGGAATGCCCCATGCCGCGGCCGGCGAGGGCCGAGGCCTGCTCGATGAGCCGCGCCGCGGGACGGAAATAGCGCCGGTCGAGGCGCAGCGACACGAGACCCATGACCAACAGCCCGACGGCGGCGGCGACGGCGGTGACGGCGAGCAGTCGGCGACGCACCTCGAGATGCTCCTCGATGGGTTGCGCGACCCGCAGCACCCAGCGCGAGCCGTCGGCGGCGGTCAGGGTGCGGGCGGCGTAGAGATAGCTCTTGCCGGTGGTGGCGCTGCGTCGCCGCGCGCTGCCGCGGCCGTCGGCGAGGGCTTCGAGGACCTCGGGCCGACGGCCGTGGTTCTCCATGCGAGCGGTTTCCTCGAAGGTGCGGGCGCTGTCCGCCATGACCTCTCCGTCGGGGCGGATCACGGTGATCCGCAACGGGCCGCCGGCGGGCAGCAGGGCCGCCCAGTGCTGGAACTCCGCCGGAGGCAGGTCGAGACGCGACTCGGCCTGGGGCGCGACGATGTCGAGGATGCCCTGGAGCTGGCGCTCGGAGATCTTGAGCTGGAGGTCCGGCAGCTGCCACCACAGCAGCACGACCGACGAGATCAGCGCCGCCAGCGCCGGCCAGACCGGGGTCAGACGAAGACGGAAGGATGGGGCCGAGGGCCAGGTCATGGAGAGGTCGAGGCGGGCTCGCCGCGGGCTCAGGGCTTGAAGCGGTAGCCCACCCCCACCACGGTCTCGATACGGTCCGCCTCGGCGTCGAGCTTGCGGCGTAGGCGACGGATGTGGGTATCGACGGTGCGGCTGTCGACGTCCTCGGCGTAGCCCCAGACGTCCGACAACAGCCGGCTGCGGCTCTGCACCCGGCCGGCACGCTCCATCAGCAGCTTGAGCAGGCGGAACTCGGTGGCGGTGAGCGGTACCTCGGAGTCGCCGACCTTGAGGTGATGCCCCGGCACGTCGAGGTGGACGCTGCCCGATTCGAGGATCTCCGGCGGTGCCTCACCGCCGTCGGCACGGCGGCGGAGCACCGCCTTGATCCGGAGCACCAGCTCGCGCGGGCTGAAGGGC
>JAGQSE010000049.1 GCA_020439725.1 Acidobacteriota bacterium | reverse complement strand
ACGCGCGCGAAGAGCGCGATCGAGCTGGCGCCGAAAGAAAAGCCGGTGAGCACGGTCACCACCTTCGGCAGGTCTTCGACGCCGAAGACCTGGAGGTAGATCAGGGCGAGACCGGAAAGGCCCACGACGCCCAGACCGACCACCGAAAAGCCCATCACGGCGCCACCGGCGAAGGCCACCTTGAGCGCCGGGTTGAGGCCACCCCGGGCGGCGGCGGCGGTGCGCACGTTGGCGCTGGTGGCGACACGCATCCCGAAGAAGCCGGCGAGGCCGGAGCACAGCGCACCGGCGATCATCGACACGCCGATGAGCGCCGAGCTATGCGGCAGGTTCCGGTTGGAAAAGGCCAGCGCGGCGGCGGCCACCAGAACGAAGGCCCCCAGCACGCGGTACTCGCGGCCGAGGAAGGCCATGGCTCCCTCGCGGATGTACCCGGCGATGCGGGTCATGGTGTCGTTGCCACTGTCCTGCTTGTTGATCCAGCCGCTGCGCCAGGCCGCAAAAATGAGGCCCAGGGCACCGCAGGCGAGGATCACCCACAGCATCGTCTGAAGTTCCACGTTTCAATCCCTCCTTAGCACTTTTGATCGGACTCCCCGGAGCCGGCGCGGCACTGGGCCGTCAGCCGTTGTATCGATTCATGGCGACGGCCGGTCCCAGGTCCAACCAGGCCTCGCAAGCTTCGGCGGCCTGGCCGACCATCGCGGCCACCGCCTCCTCCTCGTCGGGCCCGAAGGCCTCGAGGACGAAGCGCACCAGGTCGAGGTCGGCGGTGTCCGCTGCGGCGATTCCGCAACGCAACCGCGCCACCTCCTCGGTGCGCAAATTCTCGATCACCGACTCCATGCCCCGATGTCCTCCCGGCCCACCGCGAACCCGGAGGCGCAGCCGGCCGAGCGGCAAGGCGACGTCGTCGTAAACGACCAGGACGTCGTCCGGACCGAAGCTGGAGCGTTCGAGCAGGCAGCGCAGAGCGAGCCCGCTACGATTCATGTAGGTCTGCGGCAGCGCCAGCAGCAGGTTCTCCCCGCTGCCGGTCACGGCATTGCACTCGAGGCCCCCGAGCTCTACCCCTCGCCTGCCAGCGAGCTCCTCGACGACGCGAAAGCCGACGTTGTGGCGCGTCGCCGAGTACTCCGGTCCGGGATTGCCCAGACCGAGGACCAGCTTGCGCCGCGGCGCTGCCAAGACCGCCTCCGGAATGTTCCCGGAAGCGGTCTCCGCCTCAAGCCCCATGGCCGGCCACCGCGAGCCGGCGGGGCGTCGCCCCGCCGAATCCCCGCGACCGACGGGGGCTCTCAGTCCTCATCCTCGTCCTTGCGACCGATGACCTTGGGCTCTTCCTTGGCCGCCTCGAGCAGACCCTCGTCCTCCTCGCTCTCGGCCGCGGCGACCCGCGGCGCGGAGATCGTCAGGATGACTCGCTCCGGATCGTCGAGGAGCACGACCCCTTCGGGGAGCGCGACGTCCTTGGCCTCGAGATGTTGGCCCAGGTGGAGAGCGGAAACGTCCACGGTCAGGTGCGGCGGGATGTCGCCGGGCAGACATTCGACGTTGAGCTCGCGCGAGATGAAGTCGAGGATGCCGCCCTCGTTCTTGACGCCCTGGGCCGTGCCCTCGAGCTCCAGCGGCACCGCGACGTGGACCTTCTCGCTCATGTTGATGCGCTGGAAGTCGATGTGCTCGATCTGACCGGTGACCGGATCGACCTGGAGCTCACGGACCATGGCGTGGCGCCGCTGGTCGCCGAGGGTCAGCTCGAAGACCGCGTTCTCGCCGCCGGACGAGTGCAGCAGCTCGAGAACCGTGCGCCGCGGCACGACGATGGACACGGATTCCCGCTTGCCACCGTAGACGACGGCCGGGATGAGGTCGTCACGGCGCAGCCGGCGGCTGGCGTTGGACCCGAGTTGCTCACGCTTCTTGACTTCGATGACGAGTTCGCTCATGACAGCTCCCCCACTGACGACTCAGACGAAGAGCGAGCTGACCGAGCTGTTCTCGTGGATCCGTCGGATGGCCTCGCCCAGGAGCGGGGCCACCGACAGAGAACGCAGCTTGTGGCAGCGGCTCAACTTGTCGTCGACCGGGATGGTGTTGGTGATCAGGATGGTCTCGATGGGTGATTCTTCGAGGCGTTGGAGCGCCGGACCGGAAAGCACTCCGTGGATCCCAACCGCCAGGATCCTCTCGGCGCCCTTGGCGTGGATCAGCTCCACGGTCTTGGCGAGGGTCCCGGCGGTATCGATGATGTCGTCCAGAATCAAGGTGTTGCGGCCCTCGACCTCGCCGATGAGGTGCATCACCTCGGCGGTATTGGGCGCCACGCGGCGCTTGTCGACGATGGCCAGCCCCGCCTGCAGGCGCTTGGCGATGGCGCGGGTGCGCTCGACGCCGCCGGCGTCCGGGGCGACCAGCACCAGGTTCGGGATGTTGAGCTCGCGGATGGCCTCGAGAAGCACCGGCGCGGCGAAGAGATGATCGACGGGTACGTCGAAGAAGCCTTGGATCTGCGGCGCGTGCAGGTCCATGGTGAGCACTCGGTCGGCGCCGGCGCGCGAGATCAGGTCCGCCACCAGCTTGGCCGTGATCGGCACGCGGGGCTTGTCCTTCTTGTCTTGGCGCGCATAGCCGTAATACGGGAGCACCGCGGTGATGCGCGACGCCGACGACCGTTTGAAGGCGTCGAGCATGATCAGCAACTCGACCAAGTTCTCGTTGACCGGCTGGCAGGTCGGCTGGACGATGAAGACGTCGGAGCCGCGCACGTTCTCGTCGATCTGGCAGAAGCTCTCGCCGTCGGAGAAGTTGTAGGCGGTGACCTTGCCGGACGGAACGTTGAGGTAGGAGCAGATCTCATCCACCAGCTGCGGGTGGGACCTGCCGCCGAAAATCTTGAGCTCTCCGTACATTCGTTGTCTTCCCTCGTCCGCGCCACCGCGTACCGATCGTGCCGTCTAGAGCCCCGACACTGCGTCTCTGCGCGTCGTCGCTCTTCTTCGTCCTGTCGACCCTGTTCCGATCGGAAGCTCCGGGCCCCGGTCGCGGCGCTACGAGACCGCCGGAGGACCACGACCGGGCCCGGGTCGCGACGGCCTCCGCCGGAAGTCAGTTGGTTGGGGCGCTAGGATTCGAACCTAGGAATGCGAGATCCAAAGTCTCGTGCCTTACCGCTTGGCGACGCCCCATCGTCCGCCGCCTTCGATGCGGCGGCCTGCTCTAGGTGACCCCCCAGAAGGAGTCGTTCAGATGCCTGCGCTCGACCTCCTCCAGCGAAGGCGATTCTTCCATCGGCCGCGCCGTGGGACGCTCCGCCGTCCTGCCCCGCCCGACCGCCTCCGGCTCGGCCGCCGCCGCGCGCCGCTCTCCAACCTCGACGCGCGCCTGCGCC